>JAFEFD010000100.1 GCA_018240765.1 Pseudomonadota bacterium
ACCCATGTTGTCCGAACTCCCACGCGCCATCCTCGAAATCGGCTTGCCGGTAGCGCTGCTGAGCTGGCTGCTGTTCTATCGGCTGTACAGTCGCGGCGAGCTCGCGCGCGACGCGGACCGCAAAGCGATCGGCGCGAGCCTCAAGTCGATCCGCAAAGCGCAGAAAGAATCCAGGGCGACTTCGGACAGCCTGCTGCACGCGAAGTGGATGAAATTCGGCGGCGGCTTCTACGGCGTGGCCGCGGCCTGGACGCTGATCTACATCGAAGCAAGCGGCGTCGTCGGCGTCATTGCCCACCCCTCGACCGTGCCGGACATGTTCCGCAACGGGATCGTCGATTTCATCGTGCAGCAGATATCCGGTCAGATCAGCTCGCTAGTCGATGCGGCCATCTGGTTCACCTGGTGGCCGGGCAGGGGCCATAACCCCATCGTGTGGTTCGGCGTGGCCTATCTCGCCTACATCGCCGGACTCGAGCTCGCGCGCTTCGAGACCCGTATCGGCAGCCGCGCCGTCGAACTCGATTCGCGCGAACGCTGGCTTTCGATGGTGCCGTTCCGCAAAGCGCGCACGAATGCGGCGGACGAGAAAGCGACGCAGGCAAGCAAAACAGAAAAAGGGTCAGATTCCACAAGCGACACGTTGCACTAAGATGGCAAGGTAGCTTGAGACAGCGCAGGAGAATTGGGGATGGGGTTTGTAACAGGGGTTCGGCGTGGTGGAAGACTGCGCAATCATTTTGAAATCGCTTTGATCGGTTTTATCGCGCTGAGTATCACGGCCTGCGGGCAGCAGGCATCCGACAAGACGGCTGAAAAGCCGCGTCCGCAGCAAGCAGGGCAGCCAGTCAATTCCTACGCGACGGCAGGACACATCCTCGGTGCGCGCGCGGCCGTCGTAGCGGGCGATACGCGCGCAGCGGAACAACACATCAATGCGATGGCGCGTGATTACACACGTGCGGCACGTATCCGCGACTTCCGGCGCCCGGTCGATCACGAAGCCGCGCGGGTTGCGATACGTCCGCTACCCGGTGTGCGTTCGGCGATTTGGGCCGATGCCGACAATTTGCTCGTGATGGTCGACGGTCAGAAACACCGCAACATGGACATGATCGATCAAGTCTGCCTGGCGCTGGAACCGCTTGGCGATACATTGGGTGTGGTCGTGAACCTGCAAGACGTGGCCGCGAAGAATGGCGACGAGGCGACGACGCTATCGCGCAACTGCCAGTTGCCCGAAGGCGAGCGCGCCTTCTTGCAGGCGAAGCGGCAGGTGGATGCCGTGCCGCCGGAAGTGAGGGAGCAGTTCAAGAAGATGCAGCGGGAATAGAGAACATGGAAAGCACATCTACACACGATTATCCGCGTCGCGTGTTCTTCGTGCGCGAGGCCGGCGTTGCGTATCGGCCTTCGCGCGCGCGATCCGTTCGAGGCCTGGATTGCGCTGATGGAAGCCGTCGAAGCGCTGTGTCCGCGCTGGCCCGCGCGCGAGCGCGTGACGACGGGCGAATTCAAGTTGTGAGCAGATCGGAGTGAGCATCGAACTGGTCGGCTTCGACGGCGACGACACGTTGTGGCACAGCGAGGGCTACTACCAGAACGCCGCCGCCGAGTTCGAACGCATCGTCGGCGCGTGGATCGACGTGCGCGACGCGCGCGTGCGCGAGCGCCTGCACGCGGTCGAGCGGCGCAATCTCAAATTGTTCGGCTACGGCGCCAAGGGCATGACGCTGTCGATGGTCGAGGCGGCGATCGAACTGACCGACAGCCGCATCGGCGCGCAGGACATCCACCGCATCGTCGCGCTCGGCCGCAGCGTGCTCGAGCATCCGGTCGAACTGCTGCCCGGCATCCGCGCCGCGGTCGAGGCGGTCGCGCGCGAGCATCGCGTCGTGCTGATCACCAAGGGCGACCTGTTCCACCAGGAAAGCAAGGTC
>JAFEFD010000101.1 GCA_018240765.1 Pseudomonadota bacterium
ATCCAGGACGCCGTCGCGCATCCGCGCAAACTGTCGCTCGACCTCGTCAACGCGCAGCAGGCCCGGCGCGCGCTGGATTATCTCGTCGGATTCAATCTTTCGCCGGTGCTGTGGCGCAAGGTGCAGCGCGGGCTTTCCGCCGGGCGCGTGCAGTCGCCGGCGTTGCGCATGATCGTCGAACGCGAAGAGGAAATCGAAGCGTTCAAGGCGCGCGAATACTGGACCATCGAAGCCGACTGCGCGCATCCGTCGCAGCGCTTCGCCGCGCGCCTGCTCAGCCTGCGCGGCAAGAAATTCGAGCAATTCGACCTGACCGACGAGGCATCCGCGCACGCCGCGCGCGATGGCCTGATCAAGTCCGCGCAGGGTCGCTTGATTGTTTCCGAGGTGCAATCCAAGGAGCGCAAGCGCCGCCCCTCGCCGCCGTTCACCACGTCGACCTTGCAGCAGGAAGCCGCGCGCAAGCTTGGCTTTTCCACCAGCCGCACGATGCGCATCGCGCAGGGCCTGTACGAAGGCGTGGCGCTCGGCAACGAAGGTACGGTGGGCCTTATCACCTACATGCGTACCGATTCGGTGAACCTTGCCCAGGACGCGATCGCGGAAATCCGCAAGGTCATCGCGCGCGATTACGGCGCGCGCGCCTTGCCCGAGCATCCGCATTTCTACCGCGCCAAATCCAAGAACGCGCAGGAAGCGCATGAGGCGATTCGTCCGACTTCAGCCCTGCACACACCGGCGAGCATGGCCGCCTTCCTCAACGACGACCAGCGCAAACTTTACGAACTGATCTGGAAGCGCGCGGTCGCCAGCCAGATGCAGCACGCGACCTTGAACACCGTTTCCGTCGACTTCGATGCCGGCGGAGACTCGACGTTCCGCGCCAGCGGCACCACCGTGGTCGATCCGGGATTCCTCGCCGTCTACGAAGAAGGCCGCGACGCGAAACAGGCCGAGGATGACGATGAGAACCGCAAGCTGCCGACGATGAAGGTCGGCGAGGCCATACCGCTCGCCGACGTGCTGACCGATCAGCATTTCACCGAGCCACCGCCACGCTTTTCCGAAGCGAGTCTTGTGAAGACGTTGGAGGAATACGGCATCGGCCGACCATCGACCTATGCCAGCATCATCCAGACCCTGCTCAACCGCGAATACGTGCTGCTGGATTCGCGCCGCTTCCGTCCGACCGACGTCGGCCGCGCCGTGGCGAAATTCCTGGCTGGCCATTTCACCCAATATGTCGATTACGACTTCACCGCCAAGCTCGAGGACGAGCTCGACGCAGTGTCTCGCGGCGAGGAAGAATGGGTGCCGCTGTTGCGCAAATTCTGGACGCCGTTCAAGGCGTTGGTGACGGACAAGATCGAAACGGTGGATCGTGGCGAAGCCGGCGGCGAGCGCGTGCTCGGCACCGATCCGGTCTCCGGCAAACCGGTATCCGTGCGCCTGGGCCGTTACGGGCCGATGGCGCAGCTCGGCGGCCGCGACGACGAGACAAAACGCTTCGCCAGCCTGCGCCCCGGCCAGAGCATCCACACGATCGGGCTCGAGGACGCGCTGCAGCTGTTCAAGCTGCCGCGCGATCTGGGCGTGGCCGACGATGGCGAGAAGATCAGCGTCGGCGTCGGCCGCTTCGGTCCATTCGTCAAGCACGGCACGATGTACGCGTCGATCAAGCCGCCGGATGATCCATATACGCTCGAGTTGCCGCGCGCGAAAGAAATCCTGCATGAGAAAGCCGAGGCGCTGCGCAATCGCGTGATCGCGAGCTTCCGCGACGGTGCGATCCAGATCCTGCGCGGCCAGTACGGCCCCTACATCACCGACGGCGAGAAGAACGCACGCATCCCCAAGGATCGCGAACCGGCCTCGCTGACGGAAGCCGAATGCGCGGAACTGCTCGCCGCCGCACCACTCCGGCCCAAACGCGGACGCTTCGGCAAGGGCGCCAAGAACGCTCCGGCGAAGTCCGCGGCGAAAAAAGAAGCGCCAGCGAAGAAAGCGGCTGCAAAGAAGGCATCGGCAAAAAAAGCGCCCGCGAAGAAGGTTGCCGCGAAGAAAGCCGCACCGCGCGCGAAAAAAGCCGCAGGCTGAAACGATGGAGGCTGCGCTGCAATCCGCCGTTGCGGCGCTGCGCGCCGGCGGCGTTGTCGCCTACCCGACCGAAGCGGTTTACGGCCTGGGTTGCGATCCGCACGATCACGCCGCGTTCGAGCGCGTGTTCGCGCTCAAGCAGCGTCCCGCGACGCAGGGCGTGCTGCTGATCGCGGCGGATTTTGCCCAAGCGGAAAAGTATATCGACCTCGCGCGCGTACCCGCGGACGCGCTGGCGCGCGCACGCGCGACCTGGCCCGGTCCGCATACCTGGATCTTCCCGCGCGCCGCATCGGTCCCGGACTGGATCGCAGGCAGCCACACCGGTATCGCCCTTCGCGTCACCGCGCATCCGCTCGCTGCCGCCTTGTGCAATGCGTTTGGCGGCGCCATCGTGTCAACCAGCGCGAACCGCCATGGCGAGGCGCCGGCGCGGACGGCTGCGCAGGTGCGCAGCGCCTTCGGCGATCAACTCGTTTATATTCTCGACGGCGCGGTCGGCGGCCAGGAGCGGCCGACCCCGATTCGCGACGCGATCAGCGGGGAGCTGATCCGGACTTGATGGGGGAGGGAACGTGTCTGCGGCCG
>JAFEFD010000102.1 GCA_018240765.1 Pseudomonadota bacterium
CGCATGATGATGAGCCCATCGCGTTCCACGATTGGACGCGGCGCGGCGAAATACAGCGGCACGACCGGGATGTTTTCGCGCGCGACGTAGCGCCACACGTCGAGTTCGGTCCAGTTCGACAGCGGAAACACGCGCACGGATTCGCCCTTGTGGATGCGAGCGTTGTAGATGTTCCACAATTCCGGACGCTGGCGGCGCGGTTCCCAGCGGTGCTGCGCGTCGCGGAACGAGAACACGCGCTCCTTGGCACGGGATTTTTCCTCGTCGCGGCGTGCTCCACCGATGGCGGCGTCGAACCGGTACTTGTCCAGCGCCTGCTTGAGCGCCTGCGTCTTCATGATCTCGGTGTGCAGGCTGGCGCCATGCGTGAATGGACCGACTTGATCGCGCACGCCGTCTTGATTGATATGCACGATGAGTTCAACGCCGGTTTCTGCGGCGCGGCGATCGCGGAATTCGATCATCTCGCGAAACTTCCACGTGGTGTCCACGTGCAGCATCGGCATCGGCGGCTTTCCCGGGCGGAACGCCTTGAGCAGCAGGTGCAACAGCACCGAGGAATCCTTGCCGATCGAATACAGCAACACCGGCCGCTCGAAACTGGCGGCGACCTCGCGCAGGATGTGGATGCTCTCGGCCTCGAGGCGGTCGAGCGTGGACAGGGTCGACATGCGACGTTCCAGAACTCAAGGCCGGGCATGATGGCGTCGCGGCCGCGCCAGCGCAAGACCACCGGAAAAGCTAAGCTTATGCCATGAACGCACACGACCGCCCCGCACTGCGCCTGGACTTCGTCCGCCGCCATTTGCCGCAGGCAGCGCCAGCCATCGCGCCGGCCTCGTCGGACGCGAGTTTTCGCAGCTATTGGCGCGTGCAAGACGCAGGATCCAGCCGGATCGTCATGGACGCGCCGCCGGAAAAAGAGCCCATCACGCAGTGGCTGGACATCGCCGCGCGCCTGCGCAAGGCGGGCGTGCATGCGCCGGAAATTCTTGCCGTCGACGTGGAGCAAGGTTTCGTGCTGATGGAAGACCTCGGCACGCGCACCTACCTGCCCGAGTTGAACGACGCCAGTGTGGATGCGTTGTACGCGTCGGCGCTGGATGCGCTCGCGCGCATGCAGGCCCATGCC
>JAFEFD010000103.1 GCA_018240765.1 Pseudomonadota bacterium
ATGAGCGTGATGCAGTGGTACACCTTGCGCAGGTTCTGGAGCGCATTCACAAGCCGTGCCGGCTGGAAGCCACAATCCATCGTGTTCGGCACCCGTTCCCGATCCACTCCAGATGCCGCGCGGGCCGATCCGAAGTAGTGCGCGCCCCCAAAACAGCGCATTACCTGTAATCCTCTGCACCGATTCCGTAATAGACTTGTATCCGGCCGGAATCCAGGGGCGGCCGCAATGCCGACGGAGGCGCGCCATGTACCCTGCCAACGACCGGGATCGCACCGTACCGAATCTGGACATGAGTCCGGCGCGCTCGGGGATATTCACTCCCGGCATCGCTCGCCTTGAACTGAACGCGGACAACCTGGCGCGCTTCAACGCAACGCTCGCACGCGTGAACCCGAACGTCCCGCCCTGCACCGCGGAACAGATCGCCGGCTCGGCGCGGCGGGTGTTGCGCGCGTCGGCCAAGGGCGTGGACATGCCCTTCATCCGCCTGCGCCTGCGTCGGGCGGCGGAGATCCGCGCAGCCTATGTCGATACCTGCTGGCACGTGCCCGTCGACCTGTACGCGATCATGGGCGCCATCGTCGACTACATCGACGATGGCGAGCACCACCTGATATCCCGCGACATGGCGGTGATCGGCCAGCTCGACGATGCCTTGCTCGTCGACGCTGCAATGGACACGCTGCGCGGAGAATTGAACGAATACGCCGAATTCTGCCGCTTCCGCCAGGCCGAGGCCGCGCGAATCGGATTGCCCGCATCGGCGCTGGCGCTGGATCGCGAACACTGGCGCCGCGAATGCGACCAGGAACTGCTGTTCGAGCAACAACTGCGGCGTGTGCGCGCGACCCGCTATACCAGAGCGGAATCCGCGGCAGATGGCTTTCGCGTGGGTTGACGCTACTCCGGATCGTCGTGGCGCGTTTGGCCGCGCTGCTATACTGCGCAGCATTCGGAATGGACCGCGGAGCCGTGCATGATCGCCACCATCAAACAGGATGCCCAGCAGCGCATGAGCAAAAGCGTGGACGCGCTCAAACACGAGTTGCAGCGCCTGCGCACCGGCCGCGCCAGCACGGCGCTCGTCGAACACATCAAGGTCAACTACTACGGCTCGGATGTGCCGCTCAGCCAGGTCGCCAACGTCGTTGTCTCCGATGCGCGTTCGCTCACCATCACACCGTGGGAAAAGAACATGGTGCAGCCGGTGGAAAAAGCCATTCTCGCCTCCGATCTCGGACTCAATCCGACCACGGCAGGCACGACGATTCGGCTGATCATGCCGGCGCTCACCGAGGAACGCCGCAAGGATCTGGCCAAGCACGTTTCGCATGAAGGCGAAAACGCCAAGATCGCGATCCGCAACATCCGCCGCGATGCGCTGCACCAGGTCAAGGAACTGCTCAAGGACAAGCAGATCACCGAAGACGAGGAACGCCGCGCCGACGACGAGGTGCAGAAACTCACCGACAAGTCGATCAAGGACGTCGATGCGGTGGTGAAGGCGAAGGAAGACGAATTGATGGCGCTGTGAGATCCGCGCCGTGGAGGG
>JAFEFD010000104.1 GCA_018240765.1 Pseudomonadota bacterium
ATCCGGCGCAGGCGCACGCCAAGATCGACGCGCTGTTCGCCGGCTGCATGAAGGGCCGCACGCTGTACGTGATCCCGTACTGCATGGGACCGATCGATTCGCCGCTGTCGCGATGCGGCGTGGAAATCACCGATAGTCCTTATGTCGTCGCCAACATGCGCATCATGACGCGCATGGGCGCTGCGGCGCTCGCCCGCATCGAGCACGAGGGAAGATTCGTCAAAGGACTGCACTCGACCGGCGAACTCGATCCGCACAAGCGCTTCATCATGCACTTCCCCGACGAGCTTTCGATCAAGTCCATCGGCTCGGGCTACGGCGGCAACGCCCTTCTCGGCAAGAAATGCCACGCCCTGCGCATCGCATCAAAACAGGCGCGCGACGAAGGCTGGCTCGCCGAGCACATGCTCATCGTCGGCATCCAGAATCCGAAGGGCGAGACGCATTACGTCGCCGCTGCGTTTCCATCGGCCTGCGGCAAGACCAACCTGGCCATGCTGATCCCGCCCGAGAGTTACCTCAAGGCCGGCTGGAAGGTGTGGACGGTCGGCGACGACATCTGCTGGATGACGCCGGGCGCGGACGGACGCCTGTGGGCGATCAATCCCGAGGCGGGTTTCTTCGGGGTCGCGCCGGGCACCAGCGCCAAGACCAATCCGAACGCGTTGGCCATGCTCAACCACGACACCATCTTCACCAACGTCGCCGTCACCGCCGACGGCGATCCGTGGTGGGAAGGCCTGCCCGACGGCGTGCCGGTCAAGGATTGGCAGGGGCGCGATTACCTCGCATCGAATGGCCCGGCCGCACATCCGAATTCGCGCTTCACGGTTTCCGCAAAACAGTGCCCGAGCTGGTCGCCGCATGCGGAAGATGCGCAAGGCGTGCCGATTTCCGCCATAGTCTTCGGCGGCCGCCGCGAGCATCTCGTGCCGCTGGTGTTCGAGGCGCGCGACTGGACGCACGGCGTGCTGGTCGGTGCGGCGATGGGTTCGGAAACAACCGCCGCCGCGACCGGCGCGGTCGGCGTATTGCGCCGCGACTCGATGGCGATGAAGCCGTTCTGCGGCTACAACTTTGCCGACTATTTCGCGCATTGGCTTTCGCTCGACAAACCCGGAGCGAGGCTGCCGAAGATCTTCCACGTAAACTGGTTCCGCAAGGGTGAGGATGGAAAATTCCTGTGGCCGGGCTTCGGCGACAACATGCGCGTGCTGGAATGGATCCTCGGCCGCAGCAATGGCAGCGAGGGCGCCGAGGAAACGCCGATCGGCAATATTCCGCGTGCCCAGGACCTGAATCTGGACGGACTCGACCTGACGCGATCCAGGCTCGAAGCGCTGCTGCACGTCGATCTGGAAAGCTGGGCGGCCGAATACGAAAGCATCGGCGAATACCTCGCGTCCTACGGCGCGCGCATGCCACGGGTCTTGCTGGACGAGCACCGGCGCATTGCGGCTGTGTTGGCTGTAGATGTGGCAGAGTCGGATGCGGTCGGCACGCCCTGATCGGCAAGGCCGAGCGGAGGACTAAACCCCAGGCCTTGCTGGCGCATCCAAGCTAACAAATGGACGGCCTTGCCTTGACTGCGGACATCCCCCTTGTCGAATCGTCGGTGCGCGATGCGGATGCGGCGCTGGTGCGTCGGGCGGTTTCCGGCGACACGGCGGCGTTCGAGCAACTCTACCGCCGCCATGTCGCCCGCGTGCATGGCGCGATCCTGCGCCTGGTCGGCATGGATCGCGCGCGCGCCGAGGAACTGACCCAGGACGCCTTCGTGCAGGCCTGGCGCAAGCTCGCCGGTTTCCGTTTCGAATCCGCGTTCGCGACCTGGCTGCACCGCCTGGGCGTCAACATCGCGCTGATGGATTTGCGCATCCGCCGCGACGAGGACGCCACGGACGACGAGGCGTTGCATGCGGCTGCCGGCGGCGAAGTCCCGTTTTGCGCGGCCGAACGCGGCGATCTGGAACGCGCCGTGGCGGCATTGCCCACGCGCGCCCGCGCCGTGCTCGTGCTGCATGACGTTGAAGGCTACAAGCACGAGGAAATCTCGGCGGAACTGGGCATGGCCGTGGGTTCGTCCAAGGCACAACTGCATCGCGCGCGCGGCTTGCTGCGGCGCGCACTCGGAGAAGCGGCATGAATACCGGCAACGAATTCCAGTGGCGCAGCGAACTGCACAAACTCGGCGCAGACGCGCAACCGCAGCGCGACCTGTGGCCGCAGATCGCCGCGCGCATCGCGGTGCGCCCGGCAACACAGCGTTGGCGCATGGGCCTGGGAATGGCGGCGGCCCTGATCGTGGCTTGCGGCGTCGGTGCGCTTGCCTGGCGCACGCAACATCGGGCGAGTTATCCGGCGGTCGCGAGTGCATCGAACGCCGAGCCGGGCATTTCCACGGACAGTGCGCCGCTGGCCTGGGCCGTGCCCGCCAATCCCGTGCTTGCC
>JAFEFD010000105.1 GCA_018240765.1 Pseudomonadota bacterium
CGCTGGTAGATCTTGCCGGCCTCGGTGCGCGAGAACGGCACGCCATAGTGCTCGAGTTCGATCACCGCCGCCGGCGCGTTCTTGCACATGTACTCGATCGCATCCTGGTCGCCGAGCCAGTCGCCGCCCTTGACCGTATCGTAGAAGTGGAAACGCCAGTCGTCCTCGCCCATGTTGCCGAGTGCCGCGGCGATGCCGCCTTGCGCGGCGACCGTGTGCGAGCGCGTCGGGAAAACCTTGGTGATGCACGCGGTGTTGAGTCCCTGCTCGGCCATGCCGAAGGTGGCGCGCAGGCCGGAGCCGCCCGCGCCGACCACGACGACGTCGTATTTGTGTTCGTGGATCTTGTAGCTTTCCATGGCTTGATCTCTGCTTGTCTCAATGCAGGCTTGTCTAAGGCAGGGCGATGCGGGCGATCGCGAACAGGCACGCCACCGCGGCGAGAAACGCGCCGAAGCGCACCAGTATCTGCAACGTGATTTCCTGCCAGCGCGTATGCACGTAATCCTCGATGACCACCTGCAAACCGAGGGCGCCATGCCAGAACAGGCTTACCACAAGTGCAACCAGCAACACCGCATGGACAGGCTCGGCGATCGCCGCGCGCACGGCGGCGTAGTCGGCATGCACCAGGCCGGCGCACAGCCACAGGAACCACAGACTCAATGGCGCCAGCGCGACCGCGGTCAGGCGTTGCAGCCACCAGTGGCGGACGCCGGACTGTGCCGAGCCGAGTCCGCGCGCATATTTCATCGGGTTGCGCAATTGGCCGCGCACGTCATCGGTGCCCACGCGAACGTTCATGCCGCACCTCCGCTCGCGTGAGCAAAGAGTGCGATCCAGACCAGCGCCGTCAGCACGACGCTGGCCGCGATCACGATCCAGCCGGTGGCGAAATAACTCGGCGTGTGCGAGTGGTCGCGCTGGGCCGCGTCGTAGCCCATGCCGGTGTCGCGGAACAGGTGCTGGATGCCGTTGCACAGATGGAACAGCAGCGCCCATGACCACCCGATCAGCAGCACAAAGCCGAGTCCGCTCGCACAAAACGCGGAGAAGTTGCCCCACGCATCGGCACCCGTCGCAACGGCGATCAACCCCCAGGCCAGCAACAAGGCACCCAGGCACAGGAACAATCCGGTCAGGCGATGCAATACCGACTGCCACATGTTCACGCGCCAGCGGTAGATCTCCAGATGCGGGGATATCGGTCGTGCGATTGGGCTCATGGCGTTCGTCCTAGAAGTCGATGCAGCGGCCATTCTTTTCCCAGTCGCCGTAACGCGTTGGCTCCGGGCCATCGCGGCCGCCGATTTCCACCGGCCATTCGGGCGCGGGCTTCGCCGGGCCTTGTGCAGGAGTCGGGACGGCGGATGGATCGGGTTGCGGCTGGGTCATGTGTCGTCCTGTTGCCTTTTTTCGCGCGACTTGATCCGACCATGCCGCGCCCCTACATTGACGCTTGCAAGTATAACGCTCCACGCCACCGATGATTAGCCTGCCCGCGCAAGTGTTTGAAATATCCGGAGCCGACGCCGCCGCGTTCGCGCATGCGCAATTCAGCAGCGACGTGCTCGCATTGCCGCACGGACAATGGCAATGGAGCGCATGGCTGTCGCCGCAAGGACGCGTGCGCGCGTTCTTTGCGCTGTCGCGCCGCGCTGCCGACAGCATCGCCTTGACCCTTCGCGGCGGCGACGCGGAGTCGTTGCGCGCCGAGCTGTCGCGCTTCGTTTTTCGCGCAAAGGTGCAGTTGCGCGCCACGACTGGCCCCGCGGCGCAGACATCGAAGTTGGACGACATCCGCGCCGGCATACCCGAAATCGGCGCCGAATTGCGCGACCAACTGCTCCCGCAATGGATCGGCCTCGATCGTTTTGGCGCGGTCAGCGTGAACAAGGGTTGTTATCCGGGCCAGGAGATCATGGCACGCCTGCACTTCAAGGGCGGCAACAAGCGCTCGCTGTATCGGATCGGCTCCGACGTCCCGCTTCCGACAGGAGCCACGCTGCGCGATGTGCGAACCGGCGAGGAAGCCGGATGCGTCCTGCAGTGCGCGCGCGCCGACTCCGATCGCCACGAGGCACTTGCCAGCCTGATCGACGCAAAGGCCGAATCGATCCTGCGCGCCGACCCGGAATCCCTCGCAATCCAACAGATCGAACATTTCGGCTGAGCCGCGTCCTATTGCGCTGCGTATCGTTTTTGCCGTGCATTCGTGTTAAGACACGCCAACGCAGACATCGAGAAAGGGGCGATCATGCGATTGCATTCCAAATCCTCAGTGCGCGCTGCGGCGGCAGTGCTTCTGGCAAGCGTGGCGACCACGTCGCTGCAGGCCGCCGATTACACGTTCCGCATCGAGCCCGCGTATCCGGCCGAACGCACCGCAGAAATCTACGCGCCGCTGATGACCTATCTGAACAAGGCCACCGGCCAGCATTTCACCCTGGTGACGGCGCGCAACTACCATTTCTACTGGCGCGACATCCAGAACAAGGTGAAGACCGATTTTTCCTTCGATGAGGCGCATCTGGCCGACTACCGCATTGAAAAGCGGCAGTTCGAACCGCTGGTGCGTACCGCCGAGCCCACCAGCTACACCCTGGTGTCCAATATCGACATCGGCAACAAGGGCACCCAGGGCCTGGTTGGCCACACCATCGTCACGATGGGAGCGCCAAGCCTGGGTTACGCCCTGCTGCTCCAGTTCTATCCGAACCCGATATTGCAACCCGATATCGCGACGACCGCCACCTCATGGCGCGATGCCACAGACCGGGTTTTCGCCGGGGAAGCGGATGCAGCGATGATCCCGACATCACTGAAGGACCAATTCCCCAATCTGACCCCGGTCAAGGCCTCGCGCGAATTTCCCGGCCAGTGCATCACCGCCTCGCCCGATGTGCCAGCGGACCTGCGCGCGAAAGTCAAGGACGCCCTGCTCAAGCTCGACACGGACGCGGACGCCTCCAAGCTCCTGTTCGAACTCGGCGTGACCAAGTTCGTGCCGGCCAGCGCAAAGGAGTACGCCGGCGACGAGCAGATCCTGAAGAGCTTCATCGGTTACAAATAGCTACTTCGCAGCGTTTTACACATTGACGCAAATGCGAATGTGCTCGCTTTGCTGCGTTGTATACATGTGCGAGAACGATGAATTCTTAACATTTGCATTTTAACGATCCGTTCAGGAAACGGACCAGGATTAGAGTGACAACTCGGTTCGATGTGCGATAATGCGCGCCGTCGTGCATCAGGCACGGCAGGAATTCACGATTGATTTTCCGGACGCGCGCCATCTTCACGCCTTCCGGAATTGCAAGAATACGGCGCCGGCTCCACACCGGCGCTCAAGCTCAAGGCCCACGGGACGTGCGCCGCAGCGGAGACCGAACCGGTCTCTAGTATCCAACCGGCTCAGTGCGAAATGCCTGCCGGAAACAATCAC
>JAFEFD010000106.1 GCA_018240765.1 Pseudomonadota bacterium
AGGAAGCTCAATCCCGAAATCGCGTCAACCACGCCCTGCGGCGCCCACGCCGCGAAGAAATCCAGCACCAGCGGGAATCCGGCGAGCAGGAACGCGAAGCACACGACGACCGTGAGGATGAACGCAATCACCTGGTTGCGCGTGCACGCCGATATGCACGAAGCAATGGCGAGGAAGGCCCCGGCCATCAGGAAACTGCCGATGTAGCTGGCCAGGATCACGCCGTTGTCGGGCGAGCCGAGATAATTGACGGTAATCCAGATCGGAAACGTGAACACCAGCGCGATGCCGATGAACGCCCATGCGGCGAGGAACTTGCCCGCCACCGCCTGCCACATCGTGATCGGCATCGTCAGCAGCAGTTCGATCGTGCCGCTCTTGCGCTCCTCCGACCACAAGCGCATGCCCACGGCCGGAACCAGGAACAGATACAACCAGGGATGGAAATTGAAGAACGGCAGCAGGTCGGCCTGGCCGCGCTCGTAGAAATTGCCGAGGTAGAACGTGAACGTGCCGGCGAGCAGCAGGAAGATCACGATGAACACGTAAGCGACGGGCGTAGCGAAGTAGCTCGACAATTCCCGTTTGAAGAGCGTGACGATGTTGCTCATGCGCGTGCCTCCTGCCCGCTGCCCTGCGTGATCGTGCGGAACACCTCGTCGAGGCGCCCGCTTTCGAGCTGCATTTCGCTGACCGCCACGCCCTGCGCCTGCAATGCCTGATTGACCGCAATGAAAATCTGCCGCCCCGGTTTCGGGAACGCGGTGATGCGATGATCCTGCGGATCGATTTCCACGGCGGCGACATCCGCCACTTTCGACAGCGCTTCTTTTGCCGCCGGCACGTTCGCCGCCGTCAGCGACACCGCCTGGTGATAGCGTGAACGCGTTTCCAGTTCCGCCGGCGTGGCGTCGGCAAGCACGCGGCCGCGGGCGATGATGATCGCGCGGCTGCACACCGCATGCACTTCTTCGAGAATGTGGGTGGACACGATGATGGTCTTGTCGGCCGCCAAGCGATTGATCAGCGCGCGCACCTCGTGCTTCTGGTTCGGATCCAGGCCATCGGTCGGTTCGTCGAGAATGAGCACCTGCGGATCGTGCACGATCGCCTGGGCGAGGCCGACGCGGCGTTTGAAGCCTTTGGACAGGGTTTCGATCGGCTGTTCCAGCACGCCGTTCAGGTGCAGGCGCTCGATCACGTCGTCGATGCGCTGCGTTCGTTTCGCTCCGGACAGCCCGCGCACGTCGGCAACGAAGTCGAGAAACCGCAACGGCGTCATCTCGCCGTAACTCGGCGCGCCTTCCGGCAAATAGCCCAGCATGCGCTTGGCGGCGATCGCGTCGTCCACGACATCGTGCCCGCACACGCTGGCACTGCCGGAGGTCGGCGCGAGAAAGCCGGCGATCATCTTCATGGTCGTGGATTTGCCGGCGCCGTTCGGGCCGAGGAAGCCGAGCACGCGGCCCGGTTCGAGTTTGAAACTGATGCCGTCGACCGCAGTCAGGTCGCCGTAGCGCTTGGTCAATTGCCGGGTTTCGATCATCGTGATGTCACCGCTCGTTGATTGCATTCATCCATCCGGCGCTGATGCGAAAGCACAGGCGCCGGCAGAAATACAACGTCGTTAAGAAAAA
>JAFEFD010000107.1 GCA_018240765.1 Pseudomonadota bacterium
CCGACCTGGCCAATACGATAACCCTGATAGAACACCGGCGCGCCGTAGCGCAATCCGGTGACGTTGCGGTAATGCGTGAAGTAGGCCGTCGTCGCGCCGCCGCGGCCGGTGATCATCGCCAGCGCCGCCAGCAACAGCACTCCGGCGGCCAGCACCGCTGCGCCGACGAGCGCGTAATTGATGCCGTCTCTTTTCATTTTGAAATGCTCATGCGGCTTCTTCCGTCAGACGTTTCAGATACGCATCCGCATCCACCTGGATTTCGCGCGGGCGTCGGTTGAGCAGATCCTGGATGCGCTCGTTGTCGCTGTGACGCACGGCATCCACGGTTCCGGTCATCAGGATATCTCCCTGATCCAGCACGGTAATGGTATCGGCGATCTTGAACGCGCTTTCCAGCTCGTGGGTGACAACCACAATCGTCATGCGCAACGCGTCGCGCAGGCGCAGGATGAGTTCGTCGAGTTCGGCCGAAACGACCGGGTCCAGGCCCGCCGAGGGTTCGTCGAAGAACAGCAGCTTGGGATCCATCGCGATCGCGCGCGCCAGCGCCGTGCGCTTGATCATGCCGCCAGACAGTTGCGCGGGCATAAGGTCTTGGAAGCCGCCGAGGTTGACGACTTCGAGCTTCAGGCGCGACATGATGCGGATCGTGGCCTCGTCCAGGTTCGTGTGTTCGCGCAGCGGCAGCGCCACGTTGTCGCCGACCGACAGCGAAGTCAGCAGCGCGCCGCCCTGGAACGACACGCCGATCTGGCGGCGCACGTCGAGCATCTGGCGTTCGCTGGCGCGGGCGATGTCGACGCCGAGCAGCCGCACGGTTCCACTGCGCGGCTTGTGCAAGCCGAGCAGGTGCCGCAGCAGCGTACTCTTGCCGGAACCCGAGCCGCCCATGATCACTCGGATTTCGCCCGGGTTCACCGCAAAATCCACGCCATTGAGAATGCGCCGCCGCCCGTACCAGGCTTCGAGCTTTTCCACTTCGATCAACGGCGCGGTCACGTTCATCGATTCAGGAAATACGAAAAGATCATGTCGACCACGATGATCCAGCAGATCGACAGCACCACCGCGCGCGTGGTCGCGCGGCCCACACCCTCGGCGCCGCCGGCCACGGAAAATCCCGTGCTCACGCCGATCAGGGTGATCAGCACGGCGAACACCGCGGACTTGGCGATGCCCTGCCAGACGTCTCCCGGCTCGAGCAGGGATAGCGTCTGCATCACGTAGGCCGACGGCGTGATGTTGAGCGCGGGCGAGGAATACAGCGCCGCGCCGCCGATCGCGACCGCATCGGCGAAGATCGTCAGCGCCGGCAACATGACCAGCATCGCAAGCAAGGCCGGCGCGGCGAGGTAACGCACCGGCTCGATGCCCATCGTCGCCAACGCATCGACTTCCTGCGACACGCTCATCGAACCGATGCGCGCGGCCAATGCGGAACCCGAGCGTCCCGCAACGAGAATCGCGGTTATCAGCGCACCGAACTCGCGCGTCACCGATTTCGCCACCGCGACGACCACCTGCGACTGCGCGCCGAATGCGGACAGGGCCGCGATGAACTGGATGCCAAGCATGATGCCGATGGTCAGCGCCAGCAGGACGACAATGGGCAGCGCATCCACGCCGATCTGGCGCATCTGTTCGGCGACGGCACGCGGCCGCAGCGGCTGGCCGATGCGCCAGCCGGCAACGGAAAAATACAGGCTCTCGCCGAGCAGCACCGCGGCGTAACCCATGCCGGCGAGCGAACCGATCGTGGCGCGGCCAAGGGATTCGAGCGGGCGGATGAGCGCGTTCATGTCATGCAGCGCGCGCGGCATCCACATCCGCAAACATCGGAAACACCTTGTCCAGCCGCGCCAGCTGCAGCACCGCGAGCACGGCCCTGCTCGCGGCAATCACACCGAAGCGTTTGCCCTTGCCGCGTGCAGTCTGGAAACCTTCGACCAGCGCGGCGATGCCGGAGGAGTCGATATAGGTAACCAGTGCCAACTCGACACCGACGCCGCCGTTGCCGAGCGCGGCGAGAATCGCGTCGCGCACCTGTTGCGACCACGACAGATCGACTTCGCCGCACACGCGCACCAGCACGTAGCCGCCAAGATCTTCACTGATGCAGGCATTCTCGGAGTCGCTCATTCGTGTTCCCCGTTATCCAATTCTCGAAAAACCGGGCATCCTGCCGCGGTTTTCGAGCAAGCGGTCGCAGCAAAGCTGCGCCACGCTTGCCGAATCGGCCAAACAAGCGCCGATTCGGCAAGGCATCCCTGCCTTGCAACATTTCACTGATCGTCTCCAATCAAGCGCTTGTGCATGCGCAGGATGTTGCCCTGCCCGTCCACGGCCGGCTCCAGCGTCCAGTCGTCCATCGTCGCGGCGATGAACGGCAGGCCGAGTCCACCCGGCCTGCATTCGGACAGGTCGCGCGG
>JAFEFD010000108.1 GCA_018240765.1 Pseudomonadota bacterium
ACCGCCCGCTGGCGAGCTTGCGCGAACTCGGCCGTTTGCTCGCGTCGATCAAGGAGCCGCGCTGGCCGTCGAATCTGCGCCAGGCGCTGGCGCAATGGCCGGAGCTGGCGCAGCTCGCGCACGCCGCGCCGCAGCGCGTGCGTGAAGCGGGCTTCCTCGATGAAACCGTCGAATGCGGCGACATTGATCTGGCGCGCCTGCCAATCCAGCATTGCTGGCCGGACGACGCCGGAAAACTGATCACGCTCGGCCTCGTGGTTACGCGCGGCACGCGCCAGCCGCGCCAGAACATCGCGATCTACCGCCAGCAAGTGATTGGCAAAAACCGGGTGGTCATGCGCTGGCTGCCGCACCGCGGTGGCGCGCTCGATTATGCCGACTGGCGTGTGGCCCATCCGGACAAGCCATTCCCGGTGCTGGTGGCGATCGGCACGGACCCGGCGACCTTGCTGGCGGCAGTCGCGCCGGTGCCGGACACCTTGTCCGAATACGAATTCGCCGGATTGTTGCGCGGCGAGCGCACGCGCGTGTGGCGCAGCGAGATGACCGGCCTCGACGCGCCAGCGGGCGCGGAGATCCTGCTCGAAGGATTCATCCATCCCGACGACACCGCGCTCGAAGGCCCGTTCGGCGACCACACCGGCTACTACAACGCACAGGATCGTTTTCCGGTGTTCACCATCGAGCACATGCGCTTGCGCCGCGGCGCGATCTACCAGGGCAGCTACATGGGCCGTGCGCCGCACGACGAACCTTCCGTTCTCGCCATGGCGCTCAACGAAGTGTTCGTGCCGATCCTGCAGAAGGTGTTTCCGGAGATCGTCGATTTTCATCTGCCGCCGGAAGCGTGTTCATACCGCATTGCGGTCGTGTCGATCCGCAAGCAGTACGCCGGCCACGCGCGCCGCATGATGATGGGCGTATGGTCGTACCTGCGCCAGTTCACCTACACCAAGTTCGTGATCGTGGTGGACGCGGACATCGATGCGCGCGACTGGTCGCAGGTGATCTGGGCGCTGGCAACGCGCGTGGATCCCGCGCGCGACGCGATGCTGGTCGAGAACACGCCGATCGATTACCTCGACTTCGCCAGTCCCGTCGCGGGGCTCGGCTCGAAACTCGGCATCGACGCGACCAACAAGTGGCGCGGCGAAACCGCGCGCGACTGGGGCCGGCCGATCCGGCCCGATGCAGACGTGGAGAAGCGCGTCGATGCGTTGTGGGCTACGCTCGCGGCTCATCCCCAATGCACGGCGCCCGCGACCGGGCGGACGATGCACTCCAACACTTTCGGCCGCACACAATGACGCCATCGAGCCTGCCGCAACGCCTGCGCGATTCGGTCACGACCATGTCGCCGGGCTATTTCAGCATGGTGATGGCCACCGGTATCCTGTCGCTCGCCGCGCACCTGATGAATCTGCCGGCGCTGGCCCAGGCCATGTTCGTGCTGAACTGGGGCTTCTTCGCGGTCATCTGCGTGCTCGCCTTGTTGCGCCTGTGCTGGCATTTCCGGCTCGTCATCGACGATCTTTTCGACCATTTGCGCGCGCCGGGTTTCTTCACTTTCATCGCCGCCTGTTCGATCCTGGCCAGCCAGTCGCTTCTCATTGGCGGCAACCTGTTCGTGGCCGCCGCGCTCGGTGTCCTCGGCCTTGTCGCCTGGATCGGACTGACCTACACCATCTTCACCGTGCTTACCGTCAAGCGACCCAAGCCGAGCCTGGATCGCGGCATCAATGGCGGCTGGCTGTTGGCGGTGGTGGCGACGCAGTCGATGGCGGTACTGGCCGCACTGATTGCCGCGCAGGTGGGCCAGCCACTGCGCGTGGAACTCAATTTTTTCGCCCTGTCGATGTGGCTGTGGGGCGGCATGCTCTACATCTGGATGATGTCGCTGATCTTCTACCGCTACACGTTTTTCGAGTTTTCGCCAGCTGACCTGTCGCCGCCGTACTGGATCAACATGGGTGCGATGGCGATCTCGACGCTGGCCGGTTCGTTGCTGATCCTGAACACCCCGCACGCGCCATTTCTCGACTCGATGCTGCCGTTCATCAAGGGCTTCACCGTGTTCTACTGGGCCACCGGCACGTGGTGGATCCCGATGTTGCTGGTGCTGGCAATCTGGCGTCACGTCATCCGCCGCTTTCCGTTCACTTACGATCCGATGTACTGGGGCGCGGTGTTCCCGCTGGGCATGTACGCGGTGGCCACGCTGCGCATGATGCAGGCGATGGATCTGGGCTTTCTCGGATGGTTGCCGCACTTCATGTTCGGGGCGGGACTGCTGGCATGGGTGTTGTTGTTCGTCGGGCAGCTGCGCGCCTTGCGGCGGGAGTTGCTGGCGCCGCCTGCATGACTTGCATCAACGCACGCGTTGCCTGACCCGTTAAACTCACGGGCCAACATCCGACTTTGCCGCCGCCACACGCCGATGCAGAACTTCGCCGACCTGCTTGCCGCCGCACGCGCCGAACCCGAGCCGCAGCGCCTGCTGCTGGTGTTCGCTGCCGCCGAATTGCCGCGCGACGCAACGCACGCCGAGCGTGCGCAGTTCGAGCGCGGCGAAGGCGGCGCGCTGGCGCCGGTGGTGTGCGTGGACAAGCTGGCGGACGAAATCGCGGATTTTTCCGCGCTGTGCGCCGAATCCGAGCGCACCGGCCAGCACTGGGACATCGTGTTTGTGGCCGCCATGTCCGGTCGCGGCGGGCACGCGCCGAACGCCGACGAGGCCGTGCAGCCATTGCGCATGATGGTCGAGCAGATCAAGGGCGGTCACATCGCGCGCTTCCTCGCTGTCGATCGCGCCGGCGAACTGGTGCAATTGCAAGCACGATGACGTGCCGGCCGCGATGCCGCACAATCCGCATCCATGCGCCTGATCCGCCTCACCGTGCTGCCATTGCTGATTGTCCTCAGCACGCTGGTGCACGTCCTGCCCTTGTTTGCGGTGGCGCTGATCAAGGCCGTGCTGCCGTTCGCGCGCGTGCGCGTGGCGGCCAATCCGGTGTTGACCGGAATTGCGGCGAGCTGGATCGGCGTCAACAACGCGATGATCGATGCGTTCACGCACACCCGCTTCCAGGTGCATGACGAAACGGACCTGCATATCGACGGCCATTACCTTGTGCTCGCCAATCACCGCAGCTGGGTGGATATCCTGGTTTTGCAAAAGCTGTTCAACCGGCGCATTCCGCTTCTGCGCTTCTTTCTCAAACGCCAGTTGTTCTGGGTGCCGCTGCTCGGGCTGGCGTGGTGGGCGCTGGATTTTCCGTTCATGGGCCGCTACACGCCCAAGCAGATCGCGCGCAATCCGGCACTCGCCGGCCGCGACGTCGTCGCCACCCGGCGCGCCTGCGAAAAATTCCGCGCCATTCCCGTGGCGATCATGAATTTCGCCGAAGGCACGCGCTTCACCGCAGCCAAGCACGCGGCGCAGAAGTCGCCCTACCGACACCTGCTCAAGCCCAAGTCCGGCGGTATCGCGTTCGTACTCAACGCGATGGGCGATGGCTTGCACGCGATCCTCGACGTGAGTATTGCCTATCCGGCCGGCGCGCCGACGATGACGGATTTGTTCGCCGACCGCATTCCCGAGGTGCGCGTGCGCGTGCGCCAGCGCCCGATTCCGCTGGAGATGGCGCGAGGCGACTACCAGAACGACCGCGAATTCCGCGTCCGTTTCCAGCACTGGCTCAATGGCCTGTGGCAGGAAAAGGATGCCGATCTGGCCGCGCTGATCGAGCAAGGCCCGCGCACGGACGCCTAGGCCAAACCCGCCGCCATCACGCGCCGGGTGATCGCTTCGATCGCGCCGAGAAGCCGCGCGAGGATATCGGGGTAAACGATCTGTTCTTCCTTCTCGTCGTGGCCGTCGAGCAGGAGCAGGAAGCGACGCTGCGCGACCGGATCGTCCAGATGGTTGATGTCCCGCCGCAGGCGATCATGCTCATTGCGCAGGCCGCGCACCCAGCCTTCGTTGCCGCCGGCTTGCAGGTAGGCGGGGAACAGGATGTCTTCTTCGATGGCCAGGTGCCGCGCCAATGCACCACGCAACCATTCCATGCGCTCGGCCTCGCCGCGCAAGGCACCGGCGAGTGCCGCTTCGATCACGGCGTGATCACGGCCCAGGTATTCGAGCAGGCCGATGGGTTGCGCGGAGCGCGAGATCAAGGCGACGCGTTGGCCACCACCGTCACGCAATGGATGCCAGCACACCTTGCCGCCGCTCGCGTCCATCGCCGCGCGCAGCGCATCGTCGAGGTCGAAACCGCCGCGGACCAGATTGCGTGTGCCTTGTTCCAGGTTGGCAAGCATTCGCGCAAATGCGATCGTGTCGTCAATCCGCATGACTGGCGCATCGTCCAGCAGGGCCGCGCGCAGCGGCTGCGGCGCGGCGGCGGGACTGGATTCGTCGGCGTGGATTTCGAGCTGGAATCGCGCCGACGCGTCGCTTTCCGCAATGCGCCAACGCAAGCCGGGCTCAATCCAGCGTGAACTGCCCTGCCACAGTCGCTCGGCAGTCATGCCGTCGGCGCCGAGCCATTCCACGTCCAGCGCGCCGGCATCGACAACGATGCGTACCCAGCGGTTCGCACGCGGCGCATGCCAGCGCCGCAGGCGCGCGGGCAGGTCGGTGCTTGTGTAGGTACGCGAGCGGCCAAGCTGGCGACGCCGCGCGGATGGCTCGGCAAC
>JAFEFD010000109.1 GCA_018240765.1 Pseudomonadota bacterium
GCCGCACGATTCCAAGACGCCGAATTCGTGGTCGTGAAAGGCTCACGCCACGGCACGCCGTTCGATGCGATCGAGGAATTCAATGCGCGCGTCGAGGAATTCCTGACGGACAAATCCGGCGCGGGTGCTCACCACGCAATCGACGCACCTTTGTAATCGACAAATCGTCCCGCATCGTTTTTCGTCGCCGCGTCCAGCACCTTGAGCAATCCGGCGACGGAATCGTGCGGCGTGACTGGCGCATTGTCGCCGCCCATGTCGGTTTTCACCCAACCGGGACTTGCGCACAACACGATGATGCCACGGGGTGCGAGCGCAGCGGCGAGTTGGCGCGTGGCCATGTTCAACGCGGCTTTGCTCATCGCGTAACTCGGCGTGCCGAACGCCGTCGTGCCCGCGATCGATCCGAGGCGTGAGGTAATGCTCAACACCCTGGGACTCTTGCCCTTCTCCAGCAGCGGAATCAACGCCTGTGTCAGCAACACCGGTCCGGCGACGTTCGCGGCGAAACTGTCGACCAGCGATTTGTGCTCGACCGCGCCGAAGCGTTCGCCTGACACCAGCATGCCGGCGTTGTTGATCAGTGCGTCCAGCGTATCCGTCAACGCGGCGGTTTCGCGCGCGGCTTCGGCGATGGAACGTTCGCTGGCAAGGTCCAGCGGCAGGGTGTGCAGATGTCCGGGATGCGCGGCGGCGAGTTCGGTCAATGCCAGTGCCTTGCCCGGATGCCGGCAGGTAGCGATGACCCGGTCGCCGCGGGCCAGCAGTTGGCGCACGAATTCCAGGCCGAGGCCGCGGTTGGTGCCGGTGACGAGTATGCGTTGCATGGGTCTACTCCTGACGTGGCCAGTTTAGCGCGCTGCGAGGTGGATCACGCCCGTGCGCCAAAGGAATCGCTACAATCCACCCGATGAAAATCCTCGTAACCGGTGGTGGCGGTTTCCTTGGCAGCGCGATCTGCAAGCAGCTCGCCGCAGCCGGGCACGCCGTGCGCTCGTTCAGCCGCAACCGGCATGCAGCACTGGATGCGCTCGGCGTCGAGCAGCGCCTCGGCGACATCGCCAGCATGGAACTGGTCATCGAGGCCAGCAAGGGTGTCGATGCGATCGTGCATTGCGCGGCCAAGGTGGCGCCGTGGGGCCCGCTCGAGGATTTTTACGAAACCAATGTGCGCGGCACCGACAACGTGCTCGCGGCCTGCGAATTGAACGAGATCGGCAAACTCGTTTTCACGTCGAGCCCGAGCGTGGTGCAGGACGGCACTGATCAGGAAGGCATCGACGAATCCGCGCCATACGCGCAGCCGTTCATGAACGCCTACGCGCATACCAAGGCGCTGGCCGAACAGCACGTGCTCGCAGCGAATGGTCCGCAACTGGCCACGGTCGTGCTGCGACCGCAGATCGTGTGGGGCCCGGACGATCCCACCTTCCTGCCGCTCGTGCTGGCCAAGGCGCGTGCGGGAAAATTGCGTTTCATCGGCAAGACGCCGAAGAAAATCGACACGATCTACATCGACAACGCGGCCGATGCGCACGTGCTGGCGCTGGAAAAGCTCGGTGTCGGTTCGCTCATCGCGGGCAAGAAGTACTTCATCAGCCAGGGTGAGCCGGTGTTCAACGAAGACCTGCTCAACGGCTGGCTCAATGCCGGCGGCTTCCCCCCGGAGACGCGGCGCCTGCCGGAAGCGCCGCTGCGCTTTCTGGCGAACACCTTCGAAGGCGCTTATGGCGCCTTGGGCATTCAGAAAGCCCCGCCGCTGACGCGCTTCATCGTCGACCGCCTGTCCACCGCGTTGTGGTTCGATATTTCCGCCGC
>JAFEFD010000010.1 GCA_018240765.1 Pseudomonadota bacterium
GACCTTCGCAACCGCTACCTCGGCAGTTTCAGCGGCGGATTGTGGGCGTTGCTGCAACCTCTGGCGCAGCTGGCGGTTTACAGCTTCGTCTTCGTCTATGTGTTCAAGGCGAAGGCCCCGGGATCGGATGCCCCGGGTTACGTGCCGTTTCTCGCGTTGGCACTTTGGCCCTGGAACGCATTTGCCGAGGGCCTGTCGCGGGCGACAACGGCGATCCAGGACAACGCAGCCTTGATCCAGAAAGTGGCAATGCCGCGTGCGGTGCTGGTCTTCGCCGCGGTGGCGGCCAGTTTCCTGGTTCAGGGAATCGGGTTCCTGGCCATCATTGTCGCGTTGTTCGCGTTTGGCGTTCCCATCGTCCCGCTCGGGATCCCGCTTGTCGCGCTGATGTATGTGCAGTTGTTCGCGCTGGCATTGGGATTTGCGTTCATATTTGCCGCCGTGCAGGTTTTCGTGCGTGACCTGTCGGCCGCGTTGCCCCAGTTGCTGATGATCTGGATGTTCGCGTCGCCGGTATTTTATGCGCGCGAATCGTTGCCGGAGGCTTACCGCGGCTGGATGGCCCTGAATCCGTTCACACACTATCCGGAGTTCATCCGCGGCGTCCTGCTGCATACGCCAGCGCCAACATTGGCAGGCGATGCCATTGCGCTCGCGAGTTCGCTGGCAGTACTGGCTGTAGGCTGGGTCGTATTCCGGCGCCTGGATCCGCATTTCGAGAATTTCCTGTGAGCGGCGCACTCGTCGAAGCCCGCGGTTTGGGCAAGTCGTATCCGCTTGTGTTCCGCACGGGTGATCGTTTGCGCGCGCTGTGGCGGCTGCTGGTCGGTCGTCGCGACGCCGATTCGGTGGCGGTGTTGCGCGACGTGAGCCTGCGCGTGGAACGCGGCCAATCGCTTGGCCTGATCGGCGAGAACGGAGCCGGCAAGTCCACTCTGCTGAAATTGTTGACGGGCGTGCTCACCCCCAGCACCGGCAGCGTGAAGATCGATGGCCGTGTCGGCGCGCTGCTGGAGCTTGGCGCCGGATTCCACCCTGACTATTCCGGTCGCGACAACATCGCCTTGTCGGCAGCGTTGTATGGACTGTCGGTCGAGGAAACGCGCGCCAAATTGCCGGAAATCGTCGCATTCGCCGACATCGGCCGATACATCGACGAGCCGGTCAAGCACTATTCATCGGGAATGACGGTGCGTCTGGGTTTTGCCATCGTTGCAGCACTCAAACCGGATTTGCTGATCACCGACGAAGTACTCGCGGTTGGCGACGAGGCGTTCCAGAAAAAGTGCGTGCGCTGGATGGAGGAATATCTTTCCGGAGGCGGCACGCTGATCCTGGTCTCGCACAGCATGTACCACGTGCAAAAACTCTGCCGGCAAGCGATCTGGCTCAAGGCCGGACACGTGGCGGCAAGCGGGGATGTCTTTGCCGTGACCCAGGCTTATCTCGCCTATCAGGAAAGCAAGGCAGCGCCTGCGACGCCGACGTCTGCACAGAATCTCGAGTTCCACATGCTCGATATCGCCGTCAACGGCAATACTGCCGATGTGCCCGTGCAAGTCGAATCGGGCGACGGCGTGCATGTGCGCGCACGCGTGCGTTCGCGCGAGGGCAGGCCGCCGGTAATGCTGGTCGGCATCGCGCGCATGGATGGCACGCCGGTGTATGGCGTCAGTACCGAAATGGATGATGTCTTGCCGGTTCGGGAAAGCACGAATGTCTTCGCGCTCGAGATCGAATTTGATCGTTTGCCGTTGCTGCCGGGCGCGTATGTGATCAAGGTGCATCCGCTCGATCCGGAAGGCGTGCGCTTGTTCGATACGATCGAGCGGGGATTGACGGTGCGCGGGGCATCGCGTGAATTCGGCATGGTGCGGCTTGCGCACAAATGGCGTGAATCCCCCGAGGTCGGAACGGACCGAAAGGTGGCAGGACAATGAGCGGCGGCGCACTCGAGTTCACCGGTGAGCGGTTCACGCCCGAATGCGTGCGCGAGATCCGCTACGAACATTGGGCGCGCTACGCGTTCGCGCTGGAACTGGCGCGTGGCAAGCGCGTGCTCGACGCTGCCTGTGGCGAAGGCTATGGCAGTGCCATGCTGGCTGGAACGGCGGCCGGTGTGCTGGGTGTCGACATCGCCGATGACGCGATCACGCATGCGCGGTCGCGCTATGGACAGAATCCGAAACTGCGTTTCGAACGCGCCGATTGCACGGCGCTGGATGTCGCCCCGCGAAGCTTCGACCTGATCGTCTCGTTCGAGACTCTCGAACATGTGGCCGCCCAAAACGAATTGATCGCCGGATTCGCACGCGCGCTGACCGACGACGGCATCCTCATCGTGTCGTCGCCGGACAAGCGCACCTACAGCGACATCAGCGGCTTTCGCAATGAGTTCCATGTGCGCGAACTGTATCGTGATGAACTGCTGGAACTGTTGGCGCCGCATTTCCCGCACGTGCGATTATTCGGGCAGAAACTGCTGTTCCAGTCCGCGATCTGGAATCTGGATTCCGCGCCACGCACGGTCGCCGCGACGACGCTGGCCGAGTCCGGCAGCGTGGCGCGCGCGGGACTGGATTACGCGCCACTGTATTTCATCGCCGTGTGCTCGCGCCGGGCCCTGCCGGAACTGCCGAACCTGGCATTGTTCGGGGATCGCGAAGAATCGGTGTACACCCACTACAATGGCGAGGTTCGCCGCAACATGGCCGCCGGCAGCCGCATTGTCGAGCTCGAGGCCGACGTCGCGCGCTTGCGCGACGAGCTCGCAAGAACTTCGTCCAAGCGCTGAACTCCCGCGCTGCCATCACGATACCGCATGCAAACCACTCTCAATTACCAGATCAATTATCCAGCGCCCGGTGTGCGCCCCGCACCCGTCGCCGATCCGAATGCGCCGCTGTTTGCGTCCGAAGACGGCCTGGTTGCTTCCTTGTCCAGCCAGGAATGCGTTTTCCAGATCAAGCGCAATGGTGAAACCCATGTCATGACCTTTCAAGTGTTGCAGGCACTTGACCAATGCCGTGAATTTCGCAGCCTCGACGAACATGCCGCGCGCATCGAGTCGACCATTGCCGGATTGGCGGGAAAGCGCGAGGGCATCCAGCGCGTATTCGATAATCTCATCCAGCGCGGACTGCTGGTGTCCGACGGCCAGTTCATCCAGCGCTTGACGCATGCGCCTGCGCGGGCAGTCGCGGACCTTCGCGGCGTATTCATCCGCGCCTGCGACCGGCCCGAGCAACTTTCGCGCCTGCTCGTATCGCTGGGCGACTATGAACGTCGCCATCGCGCCGGCCGCCGTTACACCGTGCTTGACGATTCGTCCCTGCCGGCACATGCGAACGACCAACGCGATGCCTTGCGCGAGTTCGCGCGTACGACCGGTTGCAAGGTGCATTACATCGGACGTACCGAAGTGGCCAAGCTTGCCGAGCGCATGGGCAAGGCGATGCCGAAATCGCAGCTCGCCGTACAACGCCTGCTGCTGCGCGATGCGCATCCGCATCCGCAGCGATTCGGTGGTGGCCGCGGCTGGAATTTGGCCATGTTGTTGTCCGCGGGCGCGCGCCTGGCCTTGCTCGACGACGACCTGTCCATGCCGCTGCGCCGGCCCGACTATGCGCGCGCAGGCCTCGATCCAAATCCGAATGCGCAACAGTCGGCGCGGTTCCTGGCGAACATGGAACAGGCGCTTGGCGCCGGCAGCGAAATCGAAGGCGATCCATTCGAACTCCATCTGCGTGCTTGCGGCAATTCCTTGGGCGGGATTCTGGAATCGGCATATCCCATCGATCGCGCCGACTTGCGTGGCATCAACATGGGCAGGCTTGACCTGTTTTCAGAGTCGGCGCGCATCGTCTCGACGCAGTCAGCAAGCCGCGGCAGTTCGCGCAGCGGCTTTGGCCTGTGGCTGTATCAGCTTTCCGGCGAGAGTCGCGCCGAATTCTGGCGCGATCGCGAAAGCTATCTGCGCAATTGCGAAGCGCGTTTCGTGGAGCAGGGCCAGACGCAAGCGCAGGTTCTGGCCGTTGCAGGGTTCACGCCGCTGACGATCGACAACGCGCAGCTGCTGCCATGCTCGAATCCGGTCGGTCGCGGCCAGGACTCGCTTACCAGCGCGTTGACCCGATTCTGCCATCCGGACGCGGTGACATTGGCGTTGCCGGAAACCATCGGACACGCGCAGGAATCCGAGCGCAGACGTTCGGCCCAGACCCTGGCCGCCCACGTTCCGCATGTAAACTATTTCCTGCGCGATTTCGTACAGCGCCAGTTCGGGCTGTTCCATGCCGCTGATCCGGCCGCGCGCCTGCAGCTGCTCGCCGCCACCTTGCGCGATCTGGCCGGAGCAAGCGAGCGCAATCGCATTGCCCACTTGCGCGAGTACCTGAGCTATGCGCGCGCCGACCTCATCGATCGTCTGCAGCACCAGATCGAAGCGGCGGAAAATGCGCCGGTGTACTGGCTGGCAGACGCGCGTGAAATCGTGCAGGCCAACGGCAAGGCGCTGCTCGCCAACGCGCCGCCGCGGCTGGGCGACTGGGGGCAGGACATTGACGCATCGGGCTGTGCAAAAGCCCTGCGCGAGGAATGCGAGACGTTCGCCGAGTTGTGCGAACACTGGCCGGCATTGTGGGCGCATGCCGCGGAGCAGGGCGACAAACTCCTCGCCCAGACTTGACGTGGCGCAAACGCCCGGACTGACCAGCGTCGTGATCGTTGCTGCTGACAGCGGCGAGGATCTGGCTGTCTGCATCGAAAGCGTTCTCGCCAGCACGGCGCCGGTCGAAGCCATCGTCAGTGACAACGACTCACGCGACGGCTCGATCCAAGCGCTGGCGGCGCGTTGGCAAAACGATCCGCGCCTGCGCATTCTGCGCAATGACGCCAATCTCGGTTTTGGCGCGGGCTGCAATCGTGGTGCGGCACAGGCGCGCGGCGACGCACTGCTGTTCCTGAATCCCGACTGCCGCATCGAAGCGGATACCATCGCCCGGTTGCGTGGATTTCTGGCGGCGGATATCGGCCTGCTGGGTGCGGCCATCGTTGGCAGCGACGGCAAACCGGAACCGGCCAGTCGCCGCCGCGATCCGCTGCTGCGTCGCGCAGCGATGAGCATGCTCGGACTGGGCGCAGTGGATGTCGCCGAAGACGCAACGGACGTACAGCCGGTGGACATCGTTTCCGGCGCGGCAATGCTGGTGCCGCGCGCGGTGTTCGAGCGCCTGCGCGGATTCGATGAAGGCTATTTCCTGCATTGCGAGGATATCGACCTGTGCCGGCGCGTGCGTGATGCCGGCTTGCGTGTCGTGTGCGCGAATTCGGTGCGCATCGTGCATGCGAAAGGTACATCCAGCCGGGCACGACCGTTCTTCGTCGCGTATCACAAGCATTGCGGCATGTGGCGATGGTTTCGGAAGTTCGATCCGGCGGCGCGCCATGCGATGGTCCGCGTACTCGTCCGGTGCGGGCTTTGCGCGCATTACGCGCTACTGACGCCGCGTTATGCATTTACCCACCTCTCCCGCTGGCGGGAGAGGTCGCGCCGCAGGCGCGGGTGAGGGTGAGGGTGGCGCAACGGTTCGACGAGTTGCCTGCGGTACCACCCTCACCCCAACCCTCTCCCGCCAGCGGGAGAGGGGGAAGAGCTACCGCCAGCGGTTGATCTCGTCGCGCAACTTGCGGGCTTCGAGTCGCGCTGCATCGGCGAAGTCCTTGCCTGAACCCGCATACAGGATCGCCCGCGACGAGCTGACGATGAGTCCGGCGCCTTGCGCATTCCTGCCGTTGCGCACGACGGCTTCGACATCGCCGCCTTGCGCACCAATGCCGGGTACCAGGATCGGCATGTCGCCGACGATTTCGCGCACAGCGCGCAATTCATTGGGCCAGGTGGCGCCGACGACGAGCGCGCAATTGCCGTTGGCGTTCCAGTCCCGGGCAATGGCTTCGGCGACGCGCAAATACAGTGGCATGCCGCCACAGTCGAGGTTCTGGAAATCCGCGCCGCCCGGATTGGACGTGCGGCACAGCACGATGACGCCTTTGTCCGCGCGGTCGAGGAACGGCTGCGCCGAATCGCGTCCGAGGTAGGGATTCACCGTCACCGCATCGGCCCGGTAGCGGTCGAATGCCTCGGTCGAGTAATGCTGCGCAGTCGAGCCGATGTCGCCGCGCTTGGCATCGAGAATGACGGGAATGCCTGGATGATTCGCGTGGATATGCGCGATCAGGCGCTCCAGCGCTTCCTCCGCGCGCTGTGCGGCGAAGTGCGCAATCTGTGGCTTGAACGCGCAGACGATATCAGCGGTCGCGTCGACGATGGCGCGGCAGAACTCGAAAATCGCGTCGGGCTTCCCGCGCAGATGCGCCGGAAACCTCAAAGGTTCCGGATCGAGGCCAACGCAAAC
>JAFEFD010000110.1 GCA_018240765.1 Pseudomonadota bacterium
CCGCAGGAAATGATTCGCGTACGCTCGGATCTGCTCGATTCACTGGTCAACTACGCCGGCGAGGTGTCAATCTACCGCTCGCGCCTGGAACAGCAGATCTCGACGTTCCGCTTCAACCTGGTCGAGTTCGAACAGACAGTCAGCCGCCTGCGCGACCAGTTGCGCAAACTCGAACTGGAAACCGAAGCGCAGATCCTGTCGCGCTACCAGCGCGAAGCCGATTCCGCCGAGTCCACGTTCGACCCGCTGGAACTGGATCGTTTCAGCCAGTTGCAACAGCTCTCGCGTGCGCTCGCCGAGTCGGTATCCGACCTGGTCTCGATCCAGGGCTTGCTCGACGACCTCACGCGCCAGTCCGAAACATTGTTGCTGCAGCAGTCGCGCGTTTCGTCCGACTTGCAGGAAGGCCTCATGCGCACGCGCATGGTGCCGTTCGATTCTCTGGTGCCGTCCTTGCGCCGCACCGTGCGCCAGGCCGCGCAGGAAACCGGCAAGCGCGCGCAGCTCAAGGTGGAAGGCGCGCAGGGCGAAATGGATCGCAACCTGCTCGAGCGCATGAAGGCGCCGTTCGAACACATGCTGCGCAATGCGCTCGCGCACGGCATCGAGTCGCCCGAGGAGCGCAGCAGCGCAGGCAAGCCTGGCGAAGGCGCGATCACGATCCACGTCAGCCGCGAAGCGACCGAAGTCGTGTTGCGCGTGGCCGACGACGGACGCGGCATGGATCGCGATGCGATCCGGCGCAAGGCGATCGAGCGCGGCCTGTTGAAGCCAGACGTACAGTTGTCCGATCGCGACCTTTACGGATTCATCCTGGAAACGGGATTTTCCACCGCCGAACACGTGACCCAGCTCTCCGGCCGCGGCGTCGGCATGGATGTGGTGCACAACGAGATCAAGCAGCTCGGCGGTTCGCTGGCGATCGACTCCGCGCGCGGTGCCGGCAGCACGTTCACGATCCGCCTGCCGTTCACGCTGGCGGTGACGCAGGCGATTCTGGTGCGTCTGGGCGAGGCCACCTACGCGGTGCCGATGTCGTCGGTGCAGGGCGTGGTGCGTATAGCGCACGACGACCTGGAACGGCGACTGAGCCAGCCCAATCCCGCCTACACCTACGCGGGCGAAGAATTCCTGATCTACGAATTGTCGCAATTGCTCAACGTGCCGGCCTCGCGCATGGCGGACGAAACGCAGCTGCCGCTGCTGATGACGCGCACCGGCGACCAGCGCGCCGCGGTGCGCATCGACAGCGTCATCGGTTCACGCGAAATCGTGGTCAAGTCGGTCGGCCCGCAGATCAGTTCGATCCCGGGCATCTTCGGCGCGACGATCATGGGCGACGGTTCGGTCGTGATGATTCTCGACCTTGCACCGCTCGTACGCCGCAGCGCCGCGCTGCGCGAGCGTGCGGAGGCCAGCGGCGAGACCATGCTGCCGGCAGCGCCGGTCGTGGTCGAACCGGTGGTCGAACATCGCGCGCATCCGCTGATCATGGTGGTGGACGATTCGATCACCATGCGCAAGGTCACCACGCGCGTGCTCGAACGCAACGACATGGACGTGGTCACCGCGAAGGACGGACTCGACGCGGTCGAAAAATTGCAGGACAAGATACCGGACGTGGTCCTGCTCGACGTGGAAATGCCGCGCATGGACGGCTACGAACTGGCTACCTACATGAAGAACGACGCGCGCCTGAAGCAGGTGCCGATCATCATGATCACTTCGCGCACCGGCGAGAAACACCGCCAGCGCGCGTTCGAAATCGGCGTTGAGCGCTATCTCGGCAAGCCCTATCAGGAAGCCGATTTGCTGCGCAACGTGCAGGAAAGCCTGAGCGCCAAGAACCCGGGATTGAACCGTGCCTGAGTCCAACGCCATTGCAGTTGCGCTGCTGTACCAGGCCGGGCAACTTGGCAGTCACCTGAAAAACGCGCTTGGCGAGCTTGGCGCCGCGGTCGTGTACGAGGCCGCGCCATCGGCGATCGATCGCGACGCGCTGGAAAACTCCGGCGCGCGCGTCGTCATCGTGAACCTCGACGCCGACAGCGACAGCTATGTCGATGCCCTTTTCGACGTACTCGACGCCGGCGACTATGAAGTCGTGTTCAACGATGCGCAGGTCTCGTCCAACCTGCAAGGCTGGGATCAGGCGCGCTGGGTGCGCCATCTGGGTGCAAAGATCCTGCGCAAACCCGAGAACATCGAGCCGCCACGCCCGCCCGGCGCGCAAGCCGTGCCGACGCCGGTGCAGACTTCGGCGTCCTTCGTGCCGATCGCGGAAAAACCCGGTCCCGCGCCTGTTGTCCCGGCTGCGCCACCTTCCGTTGTCGCCGACGTGCCGGCTTCTGAGCGCCCAACGGTCAAGATGCCGCTGCCACCGGAATTGCTTGCGCAACCGGCATCGACAGAACCTGCGCCGCAGGAAGCCGCCACCGGCGTCGATGTGGCCGAACTCGCCGAGTTCGCCAAGCTGCTCGACGCGCCGGCTACGGCAGCGGTGCCGGAACCGGTAGCCACGACGACTCCCGCTCCGATTCCGGAACTGGGCGATTTCGCCGCCGAACTCGACGCACTGTTCGCCGCGGCGAACACCAAGCCTGCCGTGGAGCCAGAACCTGCGCCGGTCGCGAAGCTGCCGGCGGGCGACGAATTCGATATCGCACTTCCGGCAGAATTCGATCTGGCGTTGGACGAAGCCGCGCCGGCCGTCGAACTGGATGCACTCGACATTCCGGTCGATGCGACAGCGTCAGCCGTACCTGCGGCTGATGCTTCCCTGCACGACAAACTGCACGACGAATTTCCCGCGATTTTCGCCAACTTTGATGCCGAGGCAGCAGAAGTGCCGACGGCGACCGGCAACGATTTCAAACCGGCGGAGCGACCGGTTGCCGGGGCGGAACCTGAACCGCTGCTTCCGCCGGAATGGTCGCTTGAAGGCGATGAAGCCAAGCCGCCACCGACCGGCAGGGCCGACTTCGGCATCGAGAGGGTGTCTGCCGAAGAGTATCTCGCACCGACGGTCGACGAACCGGCCAAACCGGCTGCTGCATCCGTGCCGGAACCCACATTCACGCTGGAACTGATGCCGATTGAGGAAGCCGTCGCGCCGAGCCTGCACAATCCGGATTACGTGCACGAACAGCGCCTGGAAGAGGCACCCAAGCCGCTCAAGGTCGGTACC
>JAFEFD010000111.1 GCA_018240765.1 Pseudomonadota bacterium
ATCGACATCGCGCGCGAATGCCGCGATATCCTCGGTGGCGCCGGCATCACGACCGAACACAGCCCGATCCGCCACGCGCTCAATCTCGAATCCGTCATCACCTACGAAGGCACCGAAACCGTGCATCAGCTCGTCGTTGGGCGTGAGGTGACTGGCATCAATGCTTTCTGAGCGTCCCATGACCGGGCCTCGCATCGAAACCGAGCGCCTGATCCTGCGCCTGCCGCGCATCGAGGATTTCGACGGTTATGCCGAACTGCACGCCGACGAGGAAGCCGCGCGCCACATCGGCGGAGCCTTGCCGCGCGCGGCGGCCTGGCGCAAGTTCCTGCAGATGCCTGGCGCGTGGGCTGTGCAGGGCTTCGGCATGTTCAGCGTGGTCGACAAGGCCAACGGGGCGTGGCTCGGGCAATGCGGGCCGTGGTTTCCGGAAGGCTGGCCCGGCACCGAAGTCGGCTGGGCGTTCCTGCGCCGTGCCTGGGGCAAGGGATTCGCGCAGGAGTCCGCGGTCGCGACGATCGACTGGGCGTTCGCGAATCTGGGCTGGACCGAGGTGATCCATTCGATCAGCCCGGGAAACGCGCCGTCGGCCGCATTGGCGCGCCGTCTCGGATCGCGCCTGCTACGCCAATCGCCACTGCCTGAACCCTACGCCGATCACATCGTCGATGTCTGGGGCCAGTCGCGCGAAGAATGGCTCGCTCGGCGCGCCAAGGGCACCTGATCCACTCTCACCCCGACCCTCTCCCGCCAGTGGGAGAGGGGGAGAAAAGCATGAACGCCATCCCCAATCCGATTCCTGCCCGCCACAAGAGCCTCAATCGCGCCGAAGTCTGCGATCAGAACTTCATCGAGTTCGTGCAGAACTGGCAGGGATCGAACATGCCGGCCGGTGCGCCGAACGAAGCGGTGCTCAATGGCAGTTTGTGCAGCGTGCGCGATTTCATCGAACTGTTCGATTCGCAACTGATTTCGCGGCATCTGGATTTGATGGCGCGCGTGCTGCGCGTCAAGAACAAGGTGTTCTACACGATCGGATCGAGCGGCCACGAAGGCAACGCAATGATCGCGCGGCTCACGCGCCATACCGATCCGGCTTTCCTGCA
>JAFEFD010000112.1 GCA_018240765.1 Pseudomonadota bacterium
GACACTCGAGACTTCGCGGAACACGTCGCGAATCATCGCCTCGACGCAATCCTGCACGTCGCGTTCTTCGACAAACGCAAATTCCATGTCGAGCTGGGTGAATTCGAGCTGGCGGTCAGCGCGCAGCGCCTCGTCGCGAAAGCAGCGCGCAATCTGGTAGTAACGATCGAAGCCCGCCATCATCAGGATCTGCTTGAACAATTGCGGCGACTGCGGCAGCGCGTAGAACTCGCCGGGATGCATGCGCGACGGCACCAGAAAGTCGCGCGCACCTTCGGGCGTGGCGCGGGTCAGGATCGGGGTTTCAATGTCCTGGAAGCCGCGCGCGTCGAGATAACGCCGCAATGCGGCGACCAGCTTGGTGCGCAGGCGCATCTTGCGCTGCATCTCGGGACGGCGCAGGTCGAGATAGCGCCAGCGCAGGCGCGGTTCCTCGCCGGTGGTGTCATCGAGCATGAACGGCAAGGGTGCGGCGGCGTTTAGCACTTCAACCGTGGCCGCGACGACTTCGATCTTGCCCGTGCGCAGGCGGTCGTTCATCTGCGCGGCGGGGCGATTGCGCACCTTGCCGGTGATGCGCAGGCAAAACTCGTAGCGCACATGCTCGGCGGCGGCGAACGCGGCTTTGTTGTCCGGCTCGATCACGACCTGCACGATACCTTCGTGGTCGCGCAGATCGATGAAGATCACGCCACCATGGTCGCGGCGGGTATCGACCCAGCCGCACAAGGTGACATCGTGACCGATCAGGGCCTCGTCGATGAGGCCGCAATAGTTGCTACGCATGGCAAATCCCTAGGCGCGGACCATGCGGCCCGCATCGAAACAGCGCATGCTAAGCGGGAATTTGTTGCACTGCAAACAAAAGCCCGCCGGATGGCGGGCTTTTGCTACTGACTCCACGACTACCTTACCAGCGCCGATCGATGGTGAATACGCCACGACAGCCCTGGGTGACCCACACGCCAGCGCGATTCCAACCCCAGGTGCGACCTTCAATGCACGGCGAACTCGATTCCTGGCGCTGCAGGTAGACCTGGCCGCGACCGCCGACATCGACCTGACAGAACCGGTCGCCGTTGCCGATGCTCTCGCAACGAACAGCAAAATTCTGGTTCCAACCCGGACCCGGCTGCCACGCGCCCGGTGGCGGATAGTTGCCGCCGCCATAGCCGCCCCGGGCATCGACAAACCGCGCCGCACAACCGCGATCGACCCAGATGAAGCCGCGCCGCCGGTCGAAATCCCAATTCTGTCCGCGCCGGCACTGGGTATCGGAAAGCTGCTGCACGATGCGCGCATCGCGCCACGGCACCGGACACTGCTGGTAGTTGTAACCGGTGCTCTTGCAGTCCACCGCGTCGGGTCGGCCGCCATAGCCCGGTCCGCCGCCATAGCGCGGATCCTGCGCGCTTGCGCTGCTCACGACGCCCAGCGCGCCGAAAGCCATTCCCGCAAAAACGATTATCGAACGCATCGACATGACTACCCTCCTTGACGTTGGAAGAAGCAGTCCGAGTGTAGCGCGTGGGAGTCTGAATGTGCGCTGCACGCGGTCACGATGCGGGTTTTTTGCCTGCGTCCTTGGCGTCGGGTTTCGATTTCGATTCGTTGGCCGGCTTCTCGGCCTTGGCCGGTTCGCTCTTCGCAGCTTCGGTTTTCGGCGCTTCGTCCTTGCCGGCCAGATTGCGCTTCTTGTCGCCTTCCTTCTTGAAATCGGTCTCGTACCAGCCGCTGCCGGAAAGCCGGAACGATGGCGCAGTCACGCGCCGATGCACTTTTTTCTTGCCACATTGCGGGCAGGTGTCCGGATCCGGATCGGACAACTTCTGCAAGCGGTCAAAGACATTGCCGCAGGCGGAGCATTCGAATTCGTAGATGGGCATTGCAACACCGAAAGATCTGGGCTGCGCAAAGTCTGGGGATTTGTCGCGCGAATGCAAGCCCGTTGCGGGCATTGGGATGAATCCCTATGCTTCGCCAACACGCGAGGGGCGTTGCATGGGCGTTGCGGCTGGGCAAGCGGAAACGATCGGTGCTGGCCTTGTTCGGCTGCGCCGCGCCGCCTGTGCCAATCCCGCGCAGCCGCAAATCTGGCGGCAACTGGCCGACGCGCTGGACGAAGCCGGCGATCGCGCCGGCGCCGCGGCGGCCTATCTCGAACATGTACGCCATGCGCCGTTCGATCCCGCGCTGATGCGCGCGGCAGCGGCACTGCATGGCAACGACATCCCGTTTGCCGAACGCCTGCTCAAGACGCATCTCAAGCGGGCGCCGACCGACGTCGTGGCGATGCGCATGCTGGCCGAGCTCGCGGTGCGCCTGGACCGCTGCGAGGACGCGCAGCGCCTTCTCGAACGCTGCCTGGAACTGGCGCCGGACTTCCACGAAGCGCGGCACAACTGCGCGATTGTGCTCAATCGACTCAATCGCCCGCAGGACGCCCTGGTCGAGCTCGAACGTCTGCTTGATGCGGACTCGGGCAATCCCGGTTATCGCAATCTCAAGGCGGTGGCACTGTGCCACACCGGCGACTACGCCACCGCGATCGGTATCTACGCTGAGTTGCTGCGCCAGTATCCGCAGCAAGCCGCACTGTGGCTGAGCTATGGCCACGCGCTGAAAACGGCCGGCCGGCAGGAACAGGCGATTTCTGCGTACGAGCGCTGCATCGAACTCGACGCGGATTTCGGCGACGCTTATTGGAGCCTGGCGAACCTGAAGACGTTCCGCTTCAGCGACGCGCAAATCGCGGCGATGCGCGACGCACTCGCGCGTGACAGCGTGGGCGAGAGCCACCGCCAATGCCTGGAGTTTGCGCTCGGCAAGGCGCTGGAAGATCGCAGCGAGTACGCAGACTCGTTTCGCCACTACGAAACCGGCAATGTGCTACGGCTCCAGCAGATTCCATACAATCCCGGCGAAAACACAGCTCGGCTGCACCGTGCGCAAGCGACGTTCAGTGCGGAATTCCTGCGCGCACGCGCAGGATCGGGTGCAACCGCGCACGATCCGATCTTCATCGTCGGCCTGCCGCGCGCGGGGTCGACACTGATCGAACAGATTCTTGCCAGCCACTCCCGCGTCGAAGGCACGATGGAGCTGCCGGACATCATTTCAATCACACGCGATTTGCGCGGCACGCGCGGCGGCACCTATCACGAGGCGCTCGCGCACCTCACGCGCGAGGAGCTGCGGAACCTTGGGGAACAGTATCTGGAGCGCACGCGCATCCATCGCAAGCTGGGCCGGCCGTTCTTTATCGACAAGATGCCGAATAATTTCGCGCATGTCGGATTGATTCATCTAATTTTGCCGAACGCGAAAATCATCGACGCACGTCGCCACCCCCTGGCCTGTTGTTTCTCCGGCTTCAAGCAGCACTTCGCGCACGGGCAGAACTTCACGTACGGGCTCAACAACATCGGACGCTACTTTCGCGATTACGTCGAATGGATGCGGCACGTCGATACCGTGCTGCCGGGGCGGGTGCATCGTGTCATCTATGAAGAGATGGTGACGAACACTGAACACGAAGTGCGCCGTCTGCTCGATTATTGCGGGCTTCCATTCGAGCAGGCGTGCCTGCGCTTCTTCGAAAACGAACGGCCGGTGCGCACGGCCAGTTCCGAACAGGTGCGCCAGCCGATCTACCAGAGCGGCGTCGACCACTGGCAGCACTACCAGCCTTGGCTCGATCCGCTCAAGCAAGCATTGGGACCGGCATTGACCGATTACGCCGGGTAATCGCGAGTTGCAAATCACACTAACACGGGGAAATCAGACATGAAGATATCTACATACCGACCGCGCCGCTTCGTTATCGCCCGTCTGCCATTGGCCGCGGCGATCCATCTCGCCTGTGTGGCACCGTTGTTCGCCGCCGACGCCAACCAAACCAACGCCAACCAAACCAACGCCAACCAAACCAACGCCAACCAAACCAACGCCAACCAGACCAACGCCAACCAGACCAACGCCAACCAGACCGGCGACGACCAAACCAAGACGCAGACGCTCAACGAAATCACGGTGACGGCGCAGAAGCGCACCGAGAATGCTCAGGATGTTCCGATCAGCATGGATGTGCTGTCCACCGACAAGCTGACCGAGATGAACGTCTCGGACTTTCGCGACTACGTCAAGCTGATGCCGTCGGTGTCGACGAGCACGTCGCAAGGCGCATATTCACCGGGCTTCGGCCAGGTGTCGATGCGCGGCGTGACCAACGGCAGCAACGGCAACCACTCCGGCCCGCAGCCGAGCGTTGGCATCTACCTCGACGAAGAACCGATCACCACGATCGTCGGCGCCATCGATCCGCACATCTACGACATCGCGCGCATCGAAACGCTGGCCGGCCCTCAGGGCACCCTTTACGGCGCCAGTTCGGAAGCCGGCACGATCCGCATCATCACCAACAAGCCCGATCCGACTGCGTTTTCGGCCAGTGCCAGCGTCGAGGTGAACTCGATCGACGGCGGCGGCATCGGTTACCTCGGCGAAGGTTATGTCAACCTGCCGATCACCCCGGCGATCGCGCTGCGCGCCGTCGGCTGGGAACGGCACGACGCCGGCTACATCGACAATGTCTACGGCACTCGCACCTACCCGGTTTCTGGCGTCACCGAAAACAACGCCGAGAGCGTGCGCAACAACTACAACACCGCCGACACGCGCGGCGCCCGCGCAGCGCTCAAGATCGACCTCGACGACAACTGGTCCGTCACGCCAACCGTGCTCGGCCAGAGCCAGAACGTCAACGGCATCTATGCCTACGACCCGAAAGTGGGTGTTCTCGAGGTTTCGCACAAGTATCCCGAAACCTCGGAGGATCGCTGGATCCAGTCCGCACTCACCGTGCAGGGCAAGATCGGCAACTTCGACGTTGTCTATGCCTTCTCGCACCTCAACCGCGACGACCACTACGAACAGGACTACACCGACTACTCATACTGGTACGACGTCGTCTCCAGCTATGGCTCCTACATCCACGACAACAGCGGCAACCTGATCAGCCCGGCGCAGCACATTTATGCGGCCGACAAGTACCGCAAGACCAGCAACGAACTGCGCCTGTCCTCGCCGAAGGAATGGCGCTTCCGCTTCGTCGTCGGCGCGTTCGACCAGCGTCAGTCGCACGACATCCTGCAGCAGTACCTGATCAATAATCTCGGCACTGACATCTCCGTACCCGGCTTTCCGAACACATGGTGGTTGACGCGGCAGCTGCGTACCGACAACGACCGCGCGCTGTTCGGCGAAATGAGTTTCGATTTCACCGACCAGCTCACCGGCACCCTCGGCGGTCGCTGGTTCCACGTCAACGATGGCCTGAAGGGATTCTTCGGTTTCAACGACCCGGATTTCAGCTCGACCGGCATGCCATCGTGTTTTCCGGGCGCGACGCCATACAAGAACGGCCCGTGCCTGAACCTGGACAAGGATACCGGGCTCACCGACACCCTCGGCCGTGCCAATCTGACCTACAAATTCGCCCCTGACAAGATGATCTACGCCACTTGGTCGCAAGGCTTCCGCCCCGGCGGCGTCAACCGCCGCAGCTCGGTGCCGCCTTACAAAGCGGATTTTCTAGACAACTACGAGTTCGGCTGGAAGACCGAATGGATGGACCACCATCTGCGCTGGAATGGCGCAGTCTTCGAGGAAAGGTGGAAAGACCCCCAGATCGCCTATCTGGGCCAGAATGGCCTGACCGAGATCCACAACGCCAAGGGTGCACGCATCCGGGGCCTGGAAACCAACTTGCAGTGGGCGGCGACCTACAACCTCACGCTGTCTGCAGGCGTCGCGTTCTATCATTCAGAAATCACCTCGCCGTACTGCGAAGTCGTTGATGCCAACGACAACCCGATTACGGATTGTGCAAATCCGGAAGCGCCGAAAGGCGCGCAACTGCCGATAACGGCCAAACAAAAGGGTGACGTGACGGCGCGCTACACCTTCGATTTCCACGGCTGGGATTCGTACTTCCAGGCCGCGGGGTTCTTCGAAGGCCGCCGGCGTTCAGACCTGCGCACGGCGGACAACAACCTGCTCGGCGACATGCCGGGCTACGGCACGGTCGATCTCTCGATCGGTGGCAAGCGCGACAAGTGGGCGGTCGACTTCTATCTCAAGAATGCCTTCGACAACCGCGGCCAGCTGGCGGAATACGCCGAGTGCCGCAACTTGAAAGCAAATTCCGATGGCACGACGACGCCACTCTGCGGGGCCCAGCCGTACCTGATTCCGGTGACGCCGCGCATGATCGGCGTCCGCGTCACGCGCGATTTCTGAAAATCGTTTGACCGAAAACGAACAAGCCCGGCGCAATGCCGGGCTTTTTGTTTCAGGACTTGGTTTTATCGAACACCAGCCGGCCGCCGCTCGCATCCACCGCCACCGTGTCGCCCGGCTGGAATTTGCCTTCGAGGATC
>JAFEFD010000113.1 GCA_018240765.1 Pseudomonadota bacterium
CGTGTCGAGATTTGCCGTATCCGTGGCAATCAGGTCGATGGCGCCGCGGCCGGCGGTTGTCAATCCATGCATTGTCGATTCCTCAAGATGCCGTCGATTCAAGGCGTTATGCCAATGATTTGCGACGTTACATCCGATAAAGCAGGGACTATGCCAATCCAGGGTTGGCGACCGGCGCTGCGGCAGCATGCAGCAACCTTTCGGCGAGCTCGTGCAAGTTCTTGACGTGAATGTGAGGCGGCGCCGCGCCGACCCAGGGCGCGTCATTGCGATTGAGCCACGCGCTTTTCAGGCCAGCGGCATTCGCGCCAGCGACGTCGAGTTGTGCATCGTCGCCGACGTGCAAGACCGCTCCTGCGGGCAGGTTAAGTCCCTCGCAGGCAGCGCGGAAGATGGCCGGGTCGGGCTTGCCCACGCCGCAATCGCGTGCGCTGATGCTGAAACGGAAAAACCCATCGATCCCGATCCGGCGCAGGTCCGCATTGCCATTGCTCAGCGATACGAGCGGATAACGCGCGGCCAGGCGTTCCAGCGCCGGCAACGCGTCTGCATAGCATTCCACCTCGTTGCGCGCGGTGAAGTATTCGGCGTAGGCGCCCTCGACATGCGCCATCGTGTAGCCATGCGGAATCAGCGCCCGCTCCAGGGTCAGGCGGCGCTGCTCGGTGAAATCATGGGCCAGATGCGGATGGTCCGCCGCGATGCGCTCGCGCAACGCGCGCATGCTCAGGATCGGGTATGCCGCCGCCGCACGCGGGCAATGGATCTGCAACCACGCGTCCAGGCGCTCCTCGGCGCGCACGATCACCGGTTCGATCGGCCACAGCGTGTCGTCGAGATCGAGCGTGATCGCGGCAATTTCCATCTCAGCCGCCGCCATCCGCGGGCGGATCGGCCTTGGGCTGCTTGGCGGCTTTCAGGCGTGCGGCCTCGACCCTGGCTTGTTGCGTCTCCGGCGACTTCGGCGCCTCGCGGGTCAACATGTCCAGGGTCGCATTCGGCGCCGACACCGGTCGGCCTTGCACGGTCAGCATGGGCGGTTTCAGGCGCTCCTCGACGAACGCGATGCGCGCGTCCTGCTTGCTCGTCGACAGGTCGGGGGCGTCCGCGTTCGGCACCAGTCCCTGCTCGCGCAAGACCGCCTTGCCGGCGTCGCTGTCCGCGAACGCGACGAATTTTTCCACTTCGGCATTGTGCACGCCGTCGCTGCGCGCGGCGAGGTAGATTGCCGAATACAGCGGATAGGAACCATCCGCAACACTGGCCGTCGATGCGCGCACGCCTTCCACGCTGAGCATTTTCACCTTGGGATTGTGCGCGACACCCGAAAGCGTACTCATGCCCAACCCGTTTGCGTTCAGTTCGATGTCTTCTTCGAGCTTTTCGGTGTTCACGTACATGCGCGAAACGGACACGTTCTGGTCGCCATAGTGGAACAGCAACAGGCGCGTGGAATATTCCACGCCGTCCAGCGGCGCGGCAACGCCGTCGAGATTGATAGGAGCATCGTTGCCGCCGAGTTCCTTCCAGTTCGTGATGCGTCCCAGGTACACGTCATGCAACTGTCTGAGCGTAATGTTGCTGACCGGATTGGCCGCTTCCACGATTGGCACCAGCGCATCCCAGGCCACCGGATAGAAATTCGTGCCC
>JAFEFD010000114.1 GCA_018240765.1 Pseudomonadota bacterium
GCCGTTGTCGCGAGCGCGCGTAGCATCAGCGCGCCTCGTCGATCATCTGTCGCGTCGCCGCATCGACCTCGGCGGCGACCGCCGAGAGCTTCGGATCGCCCGACAGCATCGCCAGCATGTCGCGTGGCGCGATCATGCCCAGCTTCGTCCTGCCGCCTTCTGTATAGACCGATATGCGGCAGGGCAATGCCATGTTCATGCGCAAGTCGGCGGCGAGGACGGCGGCGGCCTGGCGCGGGCTGCACACCTCGAACACCTTGCACTCGCCGGCGAAGTCCTGGCCCTTGCTGCGCAGCGTGGCGCCAAGGTCGTGCACGTGCAACACGCCGAACTGGTGGCGTTTGACCGCGGCGTCGAGGTCTTCGACGGCCTTGGCGAAGGGTTTGGCGGATTCAACGATGTAGTACACGACTGCGCTCCCGGTAAGAGTGAATTCGACTCAGCGCGGAAACGCACTGCCCGGCGCGACGCCGAAGCGGCGCAGGATCTTCGCCAGCGGGCAGAAACCGGTGAACGAAGCCTGCAACAGGTTCACGCCGACGAATAGCGCCAGCAGCAGCCACCACGATGAGACGTAATAGGTCAGCAGCACGCTGACAATGACCATGCTGCCGGCAAAACGCATTACCAGACGATCGACGTTCATTGCATTTCCTCCAGGTGACTCATCGAATACTTTGCCGTGCGGACGATCAGCTCGCGCGCCGCGGCAGCATGCGCAACAGTGTGTCGTCACGCACGAAATAGTGGTGGTACAGGGCGGCCACGGCGTGCAGGCCAATCAGCCAGTAGCCGATATTGCCGATGGTTTCATGGACTTCCTCGAGCTGGTGGCCGAGATCCTTGTCGGGCGCGAGCAGCGCCGGGAATTCCAGGCCAAAGAACGGAACCGGTTTGCCCTGCGCGCTGAGCGTGAGCCAGCCGAGCAACGGCATCGCGATCAGGAACAGCCACAAGGCGAGGTGCACCAATTTGGCCAGGAGGTGCTGCCACGCCGGCGGTGTCGGCGTGATCGGCGGGATGCGGTAAACGGCCAGCGCCGCCAGGCGCACGAACACCAGTCCGAATATCACCAGCCCCAGCATGTTGTGCCACATCTTCATCGCTTCGCGCCCGTCACTGCCGCGCGGAAAGATGTCGCGGAACTCGATCAGGGCATACACGGCGACGATCAGCAGCAAGGTGAGCCAATGCACGCTGATCGAAAGTGCGCTGTAGCGGTTGCGGTTGGTCGTGGCGATCATCGGTCGTTTCCTCGACGGGTTGCTGAAACCGGCACAGGCCGGACTGGCTGGAATCCCGTGTCAGCGCGCTGCACTGCCGGGTTTGATTCGTTCGATCCCGAGCATCTTCATGATCGATTTCTCGTAAAAGGGTTCCGCGCTGCCGGATTTCACCTTGCGCAGATAGTATTTCTCGAACGCGACCTTGGCCAAATGCACCCATTTGCCTTCCTTGGTCCAGGTCGTATTGCGCGGCGGGATCTGCGGTAATGCGACGAACGCCATGCCGGTGTCGCCCATGTCCGCCAGGCACAGTGCGTTCCAGGTCGCCTCGGCCGTGCCATCCTTGCCCACGATCGCGGCCTGGATGTTCGCGGCGATCGCGCTGACCATCGATTCGATCATCAATCCGGTCTTGGGCGCGCCGACCGGTATCGGCGTCGGCTCGATCGGCGGGATCGCGACGCACACGCCCGCGGCGAACACGTTCGGGTATTTCGGATTGCGCTGATGCTTGTCGATCAGCACGAAGCCCTTCGGGTTTACCAGTCCTTCCAGCCCCTGGATCGCATTGACGCCGGCGAACGCGGGAATGATCATCGAGTAGCGGAACGGCACGGTGTGTTCCTGCTCAAGCTTGCCATGCCGGTCGAGTTCCTCGACCAC
>JAFEFD010000115.1 GCA_018240765.1 Pseudomonadota bacterium
AGCAGCATGTAAAGCAGGCGTGCACGCGCCTTTTGCGCATCGACGGTCTGTTGCAGGGCCAGCAACTGGTTTTTTTCATTTGCCGCTTCGAGCTGGCGCTGCTTGTCGAGCACGCGCTGATGCACCATCTGGTAAGCGAGTGCTCGTGCAGAGACGTCGTTCAGGTAGCCCTTGTCGGCGGCGACGTATTTTTTCAACCAGTCCACTGCCGCCGTGTAGTCGCCCTGGCGCTTGGCGACTTGATACAGCACATCGTTGGCGGCGGCCACGGACTTGGCGAATGGTTGCTTGTTGGCGAAGGAAATGGCGCTACGGGCGTAATCGCCGGCCTGGACGAGATCGCCCGTGGCGAGGTAGGCGCGTGCCATGGCTGCGCGGAAACTCGCGCTCAATTCCGCCGAATGCGACGCCACGACTTCAGCATCGTAGGTATGCAAAACCTTGATGGCCTCCGCGGCACGGTTTTCATCGAGCAACGCGTAGGCCAGATCCAGGACGATGGTGTCCTTGTCGTTGATCGCGCCGATACGGCGGCAGGCTTCGATGGCGGTCTGAATGCGTGGATCGTCGACATGCAGTTTGCCGGCCCTGTACAGGATTTCGATTCGATCGCTGCCGATTCGGCACTGCGCCGATTCGCTCTGGTCGAAAGCGGCAGCTTGCTCCAGGTAATTCAGGGCCAGGTCGTATTGGCCGGCGCCGCCATACAGATAATCCGCGGTAAGCAGTGCGTAAAAGTGCGTCTGGTGGTCGGTGATCTGGGGCAGGGAAGCGAGCAAATCGCTGATCGTGGAGTAGGCGTCCTCGAACTGCGAGGCGTTGACCTGATCGAAAATCATGCTGATGCGCGCGCGTGCGCGCAGCGTTGGGTCTTGCGCATGCGCAAGCAGGTTGTTGAATGCAGCCAGGGCCTGCGGATATTCTCCCCGATAGCCGAACTGCCAGGCGTGGAGATAGGCAAGCCAGCCGCGCTGCAGTTCGGTGAACTGGCCGGATTGCGTATCCAGTTGACGGATCAGGCCCTGGAACTCGTCGTTGTTGTCGAGTTTTATCTTGTCCGCGCGTTGCAAAAGCTGATCGACGCTTTCCGGGGCCGCAGCAGCCAACGTGCCGAGCAGCGACAACGCGGCCACGAGAAAGCATCCGGCCAACCGGACATGGCGCGATACGGTTGAAGAACCATTCATGGACGTGTCAATAGGCAACAGGGAATGGCTGCGCAAGGATCATACGCTGGTGCTCGCGGCAGTTGCCCCCGTGTGCTCGGCAACGCGATTGCGCCCGGCGCGCTTGGCGTCGTACAGCGCATTGTCGGCATGGGCGAGCAAGGTCGCGAGGTTGTAGCCGCAGGCTTCGGTGCCGGCCACGCCGAAGCTGGCCGTGACCAGGATGTC
>JAFEFD010000116.1 GCA_018240765.1 Pseudomonadota bacterium
GGTATCGTCTACCATCAGTGCGACAGCCCCTGGGCAAGGAAGAACAGCAGGTAGATCGCCACCGCCGCGACCGCGACGATCCACGCCGTGCGCCGCGCTTTGGCGCGGCGTTGGTCGATGTCGGGTTTTGTGGAGGCTGGTTTCATGCTCTTGGTTGAGAGTGCGCCCAGGGACGGGCGCTCGTGATCTTCGCGTTCATGGACGAACGCATCAATGCGCCACGTCGCCGTGCGCCAAGTCTTCGTTGCGAATCAGCGGCGGCGTGGAGAAGGTATGGAACGGCGCCGGCGAAGGCACTGTCCACTCCAGCCCATGCGCGCCTTCCCACGCACGCGCAGCAGCCGGCGCGCCGTGCTTCTTGGAATGCCACAGGATGAAGAAGAACATGAACGGGGTCAGGTACATGCCATAGGCGCCGATCGTGGACACGAAATTCCAGTCGGCGAACGCGACGTTGTAGTCGGGAATGCGGCGCGGCATGCCGGCCAGGCCGAGGAAATGCTGCGGGAAGAACAACACGTTGACGAACACCGCGCTCCACCAGAAGTGCACCTTGGCCCAGGTCTCGTTGTACATCCGGCCGGTCCACTTTGGCCACCAGTAGTAGATCGCGCCGATGATCGCGAACAGCGCGCCGGTGACGAGTACGTAGTGGAAGTGCGCGACGACGAAGTAGGTGTCCTGGTATTGGAAGTCGGCGGGCACCAACGCCAGCATCACGCCCGAGAAACCGCCGATCGTGAACAGCACGATGAACGCGATCGCCCACAGCATCGGCGCCTCGAAGCTGAGCGATCCGCCCCACATCGTCGACACCCAGTTGAACACCTTCACGCCCGTCGGGATCGCGATCAGCATGGTCGCGTACATGAAATACAGTTCGCCGCCCAGCGGCATGCCGACCGTGAACATGTGGTGGCCCCAGACGATGAACGACAGGAACGCGATCGAGGCCAGTGCGTACACCATCGCCTGGTAACCGAACAGCGGCTTGCGGCTGAACGTCGGCACGATCTCGGAGATGATGCCGAACGCCGGCAGGATCATGATGTACACCTCGGGGTGCCCGAAGAACCAGAAAATGTGCTGGTACATCACCGGATCGCCGCCGCCGGCGGCATTGAAGAAGCTGGTGCCGAAATAGCGGTCGGTGAGCAGCATGGTCACCGCGCCGGCAAGTACCGGCATCACCGCGATCAGCAGGAA
>JAFEFD010000117.1 GCA_018240765.1 Pseudomonadota bacterium
ATCCGAGGTTTTGTTTTTTGCGACCGGCGTTGCTACGCTGTCGCAGTCACCGGCCAGGTGGCAGAGTGGTCATGCAGCGGCCTGCAAAGCCGTGTACGCCGGTTCGATTCCGACCCTGGCCTCCATCCTGTATTCTTGCGTTCGTCCGTGAACGCGAAGATCAAGAAGCGGCCATCCGTGGCCGCATTTTTCAACTGGCCCCGGTGGCGAAACTGGTAAACGCAAGAGACTTAAAATCCCTCGGCGGATAGCCGCCTTGCCGGTTCGAGTCCGGCCCGGGGCACCACGCGTGCTAACATCGCAGCCTGTTTTTGGCCATCCGAAATGGAAAGCGCGATGCAGATCCGAACCAAGCTGCCCAAGGTCGGCACGACAATTTTCAGTGTGATGTCGCAGCTCGCCACGCAGCACAAGGCGATCAACCTCGGCCAGGGTTTTCCCGATTTCGACGGCCCGCAGGCACTGCGCGACGCGTTGGCGGCGGCCATGAATTCCGGCAAGAACCAGTACGCGCCGATGACCGGCGTGCCGAAGCTGCGCGAACAAATCGCGCTGAAAACGGAAAAACTCTACGACCGCAAGGTCAGCGCCGATACCGAAATCACCGTTACCAGCGGTGCCACCGAGGCGCTGTTCGCGGCGATCGCCGCCGTCGTGCACAGTGGCGACGAGGTGATCGTGCTCGATCCGTGCTACGACAGCTACGAGCCTGCGATCGAACTGTCCGGCGGACGCGCCGTGCACGTGCCGCTGCGCCTGCCGGATTTTTCCGTCGACTGGCAGCGCGTGAAGGACGCGATCACGCCGCGCACGCGCATGATTTTGATCAATTCGCCGCACAATCCGACTGGCGCGGTGCTGGAGGTATCCGATCTGGAAACGCTGGCCGGGCTCGTGCGCGGCACGGACATCTTCGTGCTGTCCGATGAGGTCTACGAGCACATCATCTTTGACGGATTTGCGCATCAAAGCGTGTTGCGGCATGCGGAACTCGCTGCGCGCAGCTTCGTGATCTCGTCGTTCGGCAAGACCTATCACTGCACCGGCTGGAAGGTCGGTTACTGCATCGCGCCGCCGCAGTTGAGCGCGGAATTCCGCAAGGTGCATCAGTACCTGACGTTCTGCACGTTCAGCCCGGCACAATGGGCGTTTGCGGACATGCTCGAGTCCGATCCACAGCATTATCTGGATTTGCCGGCGTTCTATCAGGCCAAGCGCGATCGTTTCCGCCAGCTGCTGGCGCCGTCGAAATTCAAGCTCATGCCCGTCAAGGGCGCGTATTTCCAGCTGGTGGATTATTCCGCGCTCAAGAATACCGACGACCTGAATTTCTGCGAATGGCTGGTGCGCGAGGCCGGCGTGGCGGCGATTCCGGTGTCGGCGTTCTACGAAACGCCGCCGGATGCGCGCCTGGTGCGGCTGTGCTTTGCCAAGAGCGATGAAACCCTCGCGGCGGCGGCGGAACGGCTATGCAAACTTTGAAGGTTTCGCTGGTCCAGGGCGCGACGCGCTGGCATGATCCGGCCGGCAATCGCGCGTATTACGGCGATCTGATCGCGCCGCTCGCGGGCAGCGATCTGATCTTGTTGCCGGAAACCTACACCAGCGGGTTTTCCAACGAAGCCATCCACAATGCCGAGACGATGGATGGCCCGGCCGTGGCGTGGTTGTCGGAACAGGCGCGCAAACTCGACGCGGCGATCTGCGGCAGCGTGCAGTTGCGTGTCGATGAAAACGTATACAACCGGCTGCTGTTTGCGACGCCGGATGGAAACATCCGTCACTACGACAAGCGCCACCTGTTCCGTTACGCCGATGAGCACAAACGCTATGCCGCGGGCGGCGAACGCCTGATCGTCGAATGGCGCGGCTGGAAGATCTGTCCGTTGGTCTGCTATGACCTGCGCTTCCCGGTCTATTCGCGCAATCGCCACGCGGAAACCGGATTCGACTACGATCTTGTGCTGTACGTGGCGAATTGGCCGGGCGCACGGCGTTACGCATGGCAGGCGCTGTTGCGCGCGCGCGCGATCGAAAACCTGTCCTACTGCGCAGGACTGAACCGCGTTGGCCGCGATGGCAATGGGCTGGACTATGCCGGTGACAGCGCGGTGCTGGATTACCTTGGGCAACCGCTGGTCGAACTCGGCGCGCAGGAACAAACCGTCACCGTGGCACTCGATGCTGGGGCGCTCGCGGCGCATCGCGAGCGTTTTCCGGCATGGATGGATGCGGACGCGTTTACGCTTCGCTAGGCCGCGCGGATATCCTTGTTCAGGCGCTGCGTCCCTGCGCGGATAACGCGCAATTCATGCACGATCGCAAAGCGCTTTGCGGCTTGCGAATCGTCGAATGCGCCAAGCACGACACCGGTTTTCGGGCACAGCACTTCAAAGCGAAGTGGGCGGGGCAGGCCGGTTTCGTCGTACTCCTCGAGGCGCTCTATGGCATAGCCGAAAACGCGGGATTCAGGAAATCGCTTGCAGCGCATGGAAATTTTCCTCACTTGATGACCTTGCGTCCAAGATAACCGCCACGCATGTGCATACGGTTAACTTGCTGTTGCAGTCGGGTTAACAGGGAAATTTTCTCGTGGGCGCGAAACTTTGGTGGGTCGGCGTGATCAAATTTCGTCCATCACGATGGCTTCACGGCGCTGCCGGCATTATTGGTCGCTGGTATAGTACGCGCGACAGGGTGCGTGGTTTTTGCCAACAATCCGATTGGGGAGTAACGATTCATGAAGAAGCTGGCCTTGGGTGTAATGATTGCGATGGGTGCACTGGCTGCTGGCAATGCGCTTGCTGCAGGCGACGCACGCCCGACGATCGCGGTGGCGGAGTTCCGCAACGAATCCGGTGCGGCATGGTGGCGTGGCGGCGTGGGTTGGGAATTGTCCGGCATGCTGTCGAACGAACTGTCTTCATCCGGCGACTTCAAGGTTGTCGAGCGCCAGAAGATCCAGAACGTGCTCGAAGAACAGAATTTCGCCGCTTCCGGTCGCGTGCGCGCCGGTACCGGACCGAAGATCGGCAAGGTGACCGGCGCCCAATACCTGATCACCGGCACCGTGACCGCGTACGAGGAAAACACCGCCAGCACCGGCGGCGGCTTCAGCTTCAAGGGCATCAGCCTGGGCGGCAAGAAGAGCGAGGCTTATCTCGCCGTCGACCTGCGCGTGATCAACACCGAAACCAGCGACGTCGAATACTCGCGCACGATCGAGGGTCGCAGTTCGGGTGGCGGCGTTGCGGTAGGTCTGTATCGTGGCGGTTTCGGCGGCAATCTGGCCCACGAGGAAAATACGCCGGCCGGCAAGGCGATTCGCGCGGCCTTGGTCGAGGCAACCGATTATCTGGATTGCGTCATGATCAAGCGCGACAGTTGCATCGCCGACTTCCGGGCGAAAGAACAGAAACGCCGCAACAGCGACAAGGGCGCAATCAAGCTCGATTGATTTTTCGGTACGACCCGTAAAGTCCACGAAGGCCGCTTTTGCGGCCTTCGTTGTTTTTGGGGATCAGCGCCGCGGCGGCTTGCCGCGTCGCTTGCCCTGCCCATCGCGCGGGCCGCTGATGCGGTTGCCGATGTCGTCGCGGGGAATGCCCTCGCCGGGCCGTAATGGACGCGGTTCGCCGCGTGGCACGTAACGTGTTTTCTCGGCGCGCAGCCCGGCAATGAAGCGGCGCGCGCCGGCGTCGTCGTTGCGTTCACCGGGGATTCCGGTCACTGGCGGACGCCATTGCGCGGGTTTCTCGCGTCGCGGGTTGCGCGGGGCGCCGTTTGCGTTCTCGTTCGACCAGCGCGTACCCGGCTGATACACGCCGATCTGGGCTTGGCCGCGGCCACCGCCGCGACGCGGACCGCGGGCGTCACGGTTCTGCGGATTGCCGCCCGGCGCGCGGCG
>JAFEFD010000118.1 GCA_018240765.1 Pseudomonadota bacterium
GTGCTCCGCAGCTCGCCAGCAGTCGCGCTGCCGCGAGGCCGATGCCGCGGCTGGCGCCCGTGACCAACGCCGTCTGGCCACGCAAATCGAAGAGTGTGTCTATCGTCATCGTGGGTAGCCTCGAAACTGGCATAGAATTCGAGCATAGCAAACGCGGAGGCTGATGCCGTGGCGGAGAAACGCGTAGTCATCACCGGCGCCGGCAGCGGGCTCGGCCGCGCGCTTGCGTTCCGTTTTGCCGAACACGGCTGGCGCGTCGCCTGCGCGGATATCCGTCTCGACCGCGCACAGGATACCGTGCGCCTGATGCGCGATTTCGGCGTCGGCGCGATGGCGTTGAATGTCGATGTCGGCAGCGATGCGTCCGTCGATGCCATGCACGACGAAATCCTCGCCGCCTGGGACGGCGTCGACATCGTCGTCAACAATGCCGGCGTCGCCAGCGCCGGCAGCGTCGCGCAGACCTCGCTCGACGATTGGCGCTGGACGCTCAACATCGACCTGATGGGCGTGGTGCGCGGCTGCCATGCATTCCTGCCGGTGCTGCTCGAACAAGGCAGCGGCCACATCGTCAACATCGCCTCGTTCGCCGGTTTCGCCAACGCCCCGCGCATGGCCGCCTACTCGGCGGCCAAGGCCGGCGTGATTTCGCTGTCGGAAACGCTGCGTGCGGAACTGGCCGGCAGCCCGATCCGGGTTTCGGTGGTGTGTCCGGCATTTTTCCAGACCAACCTGATGGAGACGGCGCGCGCACCGGCGGCCGACAAGGCGACCGCGAAGAAATTCATGGCGAATGCCACGCAAAGCGCCGACGATGTCGCGGCCATCGTCTTTCGCGAGATCCTGCGCGGCACGTTCCTGATCCTGCCGACGAAAGGCGAGCGCGGGCGTTGGCGGATCAAGCGCTTCGCGCCTGAGCTGTTCTTCCACAAGCTCGTGGCCATGGCGGCCAAAACCGGGAACAAATCATGAGCCGACTGCTGATCTACGGTGCGAATGGCTATACCGGCCGCCTGATCGCGCGCGAAGCTGCACGCCGCGGCATGAAACCCCTGCTGGCCGGACGCAACCGCGATGAACTCGATGCGCTGGCCAGGGAACTGGGCCTGTTGCGGCGCGTGTTCGAGCTGATTCATCCCGCCGAAATCGTGCGCAACCTCGATGGCGTGAGCGTGGTGCTGCATTGCGCGGGGCCGTTTTCACGCACCGCGGCGCCAATGCTCAACGCGTGCCTGGACGCGAATGTGCATTACCTGGACATCACCGGCGAGATCGACGTCTTCGAGGCCTGTCATCGCAGTCACGTCCGCGCACA
>JAFEFD010000119.1 GCA_018240765.1 Pseudomonadota bacterium
AAGACCGCGAACAACACGCAATTCCAGGCGCTGCTCAAGCAGGCCGACACGCAAGCGGATCGCCTGACGCCGGCGCAACACGACTTCCTGGATTACCTCAAGGGTTGGCAGTCGACCTATACGGGCAATTTCGACGCGGCCGGGACTGCCTTGCAGGCGGTTATCGACCGTACGCAGGATGCGACCGTCCGCACCCGCGCCCTTAGCACCCTGATCAATGCGCAGGCGCTGGCGGCGCAATACGTAGACGCCTATTCGAACCTGAGCACGCTCCTCGACGTCCTGCCGCATGTTCAGGACGCACTGGCGCGCGATACTGGCTATGGCGTCGCAGCCCTGCTCTATGACCAGGCCGGACAATACGACCTCGCCATCCACTACGCCGACCTGTGGCTGAATGATTCCGCCGACCCCGCCGCCGCGTGCAAGGCGATGTCGATGAAAGTGGAGGCGCTTTACAAACTCGGCAAGCTGGCGGCAAACGATCCCGCCATCGGCAGCGGGATACAGGCGTGCCAGCGCATCGGCGAACCGTTGTGGGGCAATATCATCCTCGGTTGGCAGGCCAGCGCGCTGATGGACGGTGGCCAGCCCGGCAAGGCCTTGAGTTTGCTCAAGGCCGGCGATGCACAGGAACTCGCGACACATTATCCCGCGGCGATCGGCCAGTTCCGTACCTTGATGGCGCGCGCCGCCCTGCTGACCGGCGACCTCGCGCACGCCCGCGAGTACGCGCAAAGCGCCATCGATCTCGGCCCCAGGCAGGGGTATCCCAAGTTCACGGCCGATACCTACGACATGCTTTACCAGATCGCCAAGCGCCAGGGCGACGATGCTGCCGCGCTGGCCTTCCACGAAAAGTACGACGTCGCCAAGACCGGCTATGCGAACGACCTCAGCGCGCGCGCAATGGCCTACCAGATGGTGCACCAGCGCGTGCTCGACAACCAGCGCCAGCTCGAAGCGGCGAACGAGAAAAACCAGGTGCTGGCCCTGCGCCAGCAAGTCGATTCGCAGAAGGCGCAAACGCGCCTGCTCTACATCGCGCTGCTGCTCAGTGGATTGGTCATCGTCGGCGGTTGGGCCTACCGCACCAAGCGCTCGCAGCTCAAGTTCCAGCGTCTGGCGCGGCGCGACGGCCTGACCGGCATCTTCAATCGCCAGCATTTCTTCGAGGCCGCGCAGGACGCCTTGCGCTACAGCGCCAAGTCCTCGCGCGAGGCCTGCCTGATCGTCATCGACCTGGACCATTTCAAGGCAGTCAACGACATGCACGGCCACGCCGCCGGCGATGCCGCCTTGCGCCGCGTCGTCGCCGCCTGCCAGGAACGATTGCGTTCGGTTGATATTTTCGGCCGCCTTGGCGGCGAGGAATTCGCCATCCTGCTGCCCGACTGCACCGAGATGCCGGCCAGCCAGCGCGCCGAGGAAATGCGCAAGGCGATCGCCGGCATCCAGCGCTACGATCCGCTCTCGGATGTGCTGGTCACGGCCAGCTTCGGCGTCGCCGCGACCCGCGCCTGCGGCTACAACCTCACGACCCTGATTGCGGCAGCCGACAACGCCATGTACGCGGCCAAGCATGCCGGACGCAACCGCGTGGTGCGGCATCAGCCCAAGGCCGCTTCCGGCGCCTGATGGCTGCGGCCGTTAGCGTATCCCTTGCGCATTGCCCGCGAGTCAGGTTTGTTGCACTATCGACGGGCGGTCCCGCTCGTAGGTCATGCATGCGGTTGGAATCGCGTACTTCGCCAACTCACCAGCAAGGGGAACTCATGTCGAACGCAATCGGTTTTCTGGAAAATGTCGGCCGCAATGCCGCGCTGCGCCACGCCACTCGCGAGCAGTTGTTGCATGCGATGCGCACGAACGACGTTGAACAAGTCCTGCGCGATGCCATGCTGCAAGGTACGCCCCTGGCCGCCCTGCTCGGCGCACGTGAAGTCATGTTTTCGCCAAACCAGCGCACACCCAAGCCGGCGGCGAAGAAGCCTGCCAAGAAGGCTCCGGCAAAAAAACCTGCGAAGAAGGCACCTGCCAAGCGCAAGTGAGCGGGTAATACCCTTCGTGTCCATCGGAGCGATAAGGCGCCCGGCAGCAATCGCCGGGCGCTTGTTTGCGGCAGTCGCCCTGCTGTGCGTGTGCTGCTGCGTCCACGCCGAAACGACAGACGAGCTGCTGCACCGCGCCGACGACATCAAGACCAGCGACAATTCCGCATTCCAGGCGCTGCTCAGGCAGCTCGATGCGCAAGCGTCCACTCTCGCTCCGTCGCAGCGTGATTGGATTGACTACTTCCAGGCCTGGCAACTTGGCTACTCGGGCCGATACGACGAAGCCATATCGGCATTCGAGGCGATACTGGCGCATACCCAGGATACGACCCTGCGCGCGCGCGCGCGAATCTCGATGGTCGATAACCAGGTCAATGCACTGCATTATTCCGACGCCTATGCCAACGTCGAACAATTGATCGAATCACTGCCGCAGATCAAGGACCACTACGCGCACTTCGCCACGCTGACGGTGGCAGCAGGCGCGTTCAACGGCGCCGGTCAGTACGACCTTGCCCTGCACTATCTCGACGAAGCACTTGCTTACGAAAATGGCGCGCGTCAGACCTGCATGGTGCTCACGCGCAAGGCAATGGTCCTGAACAGTGCCGGCAAGCTGCGTGCCGACGACCCGTCGATCCGCGACGGCATCGAGGCCTGCCAGCGCATCGGTGACCCGGTGTGGGGCAGCTTGCTGCGCATCCAGCAGGCGCAGGTGCTGATCACCGCGGATGATTGCACCCCGGCGATGCGACAGCTTGCGCCCCACGACGCCGAAGCGCTCGCCACGCACGATGCGGAAGTGATCTCGTGGTTCCGTGTCTTGCAGGCACGCTGCCTTCTGAGCGAAGGCAATATCGACAAGGCGCGCGAGTTCGCCAAAAGCGCCATCGACTTCGGCATCCAGCAGGTGCATTCCGAGCCCGCTGCAAAGGCCTACGAAATTCTTTACGAGATCGCCCGGCAGTTAGGCGATCCCGCAGACGCGCTCGGTTACTATGAAAAATACGCCGCCGCCGACAAGGGCTATCTCAACGACGTCAGCTCACGCGCCCTGGCTTTTCAGATCGTGCATCAGCGCGTGCTCGACAAGCAGCGCCAGCTCGAAGCGGCAAATGAAAAAAA
>JAFEFD010000011.1 GCA_018240765.1 Pseudomonadota bacterium
ACGCGCGCTGGCCGACCAGCCGGCTGGCGTGCGGCGCGTGGTCGAAGATGACTTGCTGACCGAATCCGGCTATCGCGAAAGCCTGGCCGAGGAGCGCGTGCGCAAGGCGCTCGCCGCTGCCGGCGCCGCGCCGGATGCGCTGTCGACGCTGGTCAACCGGCGCCTGCTGCGCATCGAGGAACGCCTCGACATGCGCCGCGTCGAACTCACCCACGACGTGCTGTGCAGCGTGGTGCTGGCCAGCCGCAATTCGCGCCGCGAGCGTGAAGCGCGCGAAGACGCCGAACGCCGGCTCGCCGCGCAGCGCGAACGCGAAGCGGCCATCCATCGCGCATTGGTACGCGCACGCACGATCGCCAGCGTGTGCATCGTGCTGATGCTGCTCGCCGTTGCCGGCGCGATCTTCGGTTGGTTCAACATGAAGCGTGCGCGCACGGCGGAGGCCGAGGCGCAGAATTCGCGCAGCAGTGCCGAGAAGCTGGTGAGTTTTTTGATCGAGGATTTCTACGCCGAGCTCGCGCCGACCGGGCGCCTGGAGACCCTCGGCAAGCTTGCGCAGAAAACGGTCGGCTACTACGACAGCTTGCCGCCGCAACAGGTTACGCCGCAAACGCAGGTCAATCGCGCGATGGCGCTGGTGCGCGAAGGAGCGGCGCAGACGGCGATCGGCGATCAGGAGTCCGGAAGCAAGAAGCTCGACGCGGCGCAGGTCGTGTTCGAGCAACTGCGCGCCGCCGGCGACCACGGTGAAGACGTCAGCTATGGCCTCGCCCTGGCCTTGTTCGAACAAGGCACAAGCGTGGTCCGCGCCAGAGGCGCAGTTGGCAGCGACTACGCCAAATTGCAACAGGCGGCAGACCTGCTCAAGCCATTGGTGTATGGCGCCGATCCGTCGCGGCGCGTTCGCCAACTGTATGGCGATGACTTGAATTATCTCAGCCACACCCAGTCGAACGAGAAAGGCATTGAGACCTGTGAGGAGGCACGCAAGGTGCTGGCGGACCTCGGCGCACTGGATCTGTCCGACCTGGATGCGGCCTCGTCGTATGCCGACACGGCCGATTCGCAGGCGCGTTATCACCTGGCGCTGAACCAGATCGATGCGGCGCAGAAGCTCGAGCAGCAGGTGTACGACCTGGCGGAGAAAGTGCTGGCGCAGCGGCCGAGCGACCTGCATTCGCTGCTCAATCGCGCGCTCGCGGCGGACGTGCTCAGCCAGGTTGCCGAGCGTCGCCACGACGACGCAACCGCCGCCGACTACGCCCGGCGCGAGGTGCAGGCAGCGCAGGATCTGGTGCGCTTCGATGCATCGAACATGGATTCCTGGCGCTATTGGACATTGGGCCTGCGCCAGGTCGCGGACCTTCAATTCCAGCGAGGCGAGATTTCCGAGGGCATCGCCACGATGCAGTCGATGTTCGCGCTGAAGCAGGACAAGCGCCTGCCCTCCAGCCTTGGTCCGACGGTGGCTTTCCAGTGGCTCACACTCGCATACGTGCAAGCCAACGCCGGCGACGCGGCGGCAGCGGCTCGATCGCTGGAGTCGTATTTGCACGATGCCGGCGAATTCATGGCGGATTTCAAGGCGGACGATCCCAAACGCGGGCTGATCACGACGGCGGGGCACGGCATGAACGGCGCGCTGCAACTGTTCGCGGGCCAGCCGCAGGCGGCTCTCGCCACCGTCACGACCGCGATCGCCGAGGTCGATGGCCTCAAGGTTTCCGGGGACGACAAGGTTGCCGTCAACATTCAGGCCGTGAGTCTGAGGTCCTACCTGGACAATGCCACAAGAGCCGCCCTCCAGCTTGGCCGTTATGCGCAGGCCGAGGCCTTGGCCCGGCGCGCGCTCAAGCAGCCGCGCGCTCCGTTCGACAGCTCCGATGCGCGCGTCAACTCGTCGACCTTCGAGGCCGTGCTCGCGGATGCAGTCGCGATGCAGGGCCGCAAGGACGAGGCGAACAAAATCCTGCAACCGGCACTGGCGTATTACCGTGAACAGCAGCAGGCCGGTGCTCACGACACGAATTTCCGCCGTGATTTCGCCTACGCCTTGTACGTGAGTGCGATCACCGCGCCGACGGATGCGGCCGGCCAGAAACAGCGCAGGAGCGATCTCGACGAAGCCGGCAAGCTGATTGCCGGCGCCTCGGCGGAAGCGCAGAAACTGGCGGACATGCGCCATGTTTCGGGTCTGATCGTGGCGGCGCGTGGCGGGGCGGCTGAGTCGTCAGGGAAATCTGAATAAGTCTCTGCTTGTCATCCCCGCCCTCGCTGGGACGACGGCTTGTTCAGGCGTCGTGCTGTTGCACGTTGGCGTCGGTCGTATCGGCGCCGGGTGTTGCGGTTGCCGTGTCAGCGCCTGGCCCACGACCCTTTTCCA
>JAFEFD010000120.1 GCA_018240765.1 Pseudomonadota bacterium
GTGATGCGCCGCGAAATGCGCCAGCTCGAAGGCGCGTGGTACTCGCAGGCGGCCATCGACCGCTCCAAGGTGCGTCTGCAGCGCCTTGGCTATTTCAGCAAGGTGGACATCACCACGCCCAAGGTGCCCGGTACGGACGACCAGGTTGATGTCGACATTGCGGTTACGGAAACCTCGTCCGGCGCGTTCACGTTCGGCGTCGGTTATTCGCAGGTTTATGGCCTGGTGCTGAGCACCTCGGTGTCGCAGAACAACTTCCTCGGCACCGGCGACCGCGCGGCGCTGACGGTGTCCAAGAGCGACTTCGTGACCAAGTACGCGTTGTCGTACTATCAGCCGTACCTGACGCCGAGCGGCATCGGCCTGGGTTACGACCTGTCGTACTCCAAATTGAACCAGCAGCAGGCCAACCTCGCCAACTACCTGAGCAATACCGGCGCGTTTTCCACGTATGTCGGCTTGCCGATCAGCGAGAACGACACCGTCAACCTGCAACTGGGCGTGAGCAAGACCAAGATCCTGACCGGCTATCCGGTTGCTCAGACCGACGCCAACGGCAATCCGATCAAGGATGCCAACGGCAATGTCCTCTATTACACGGTGAACTACTCGCCACAGCCGATCGTCGATTACATCCAGAAGCTGAACCACCAGACTTTCCACAACTGGTCGATCACGGCCTCGTGGGCGCACGATACACGCAACAAGTATTTCAACCCGACCCATGGTTCGTTGCAGCAACTGTCTGCGGAAGTGGCCCTGCCCGGCTCCACGGTCGAGTACTACAAGCTGATTTACCGCTACGCACAGTACCTGCCGGTCACCGACGGCATTACGTTCGAAGGCTCGACCACGATCGGCTATGGCAACACCTGGCGCGCCGCAGACGGCATCAATCCGGCCACGGGCGCACCGCTCAAGGTCAACGGCCTGCCGTTCTTCGAGAACTTCTACGCCGGCGGCGTTTCCGACGTGCGCAGCTTCCGTGACAACACGCTCGGCCCGTACGCGCTGGCCCCCGGATGCACGGA
>JAFEFD010000121.1 GCA_018240765.1 Pseudomonadota bacterium
GCGCAGTTCTGGAAGTACCTGGAAAACCGCGGCCTGATGCCGAAATCCGACCGCAAGGTGTGGTGCTTCATCGGCGATGGCGAGGTGGACGAGCCCGAATCGCTCGGTGCGATCACGCTGGCCGGACGCGAGAAGCTCGACAACCTGATCTTCGTCGTCAACTGCAACCTGCAGCGCCTCGATGGCCCGGTGCGCGGCAACGGCAAGATCATCCAGGAGCTCGAAGGCGCGTTCCGCGGCGCCGGCTGGAATGTGCTGAAACTGATCTGGGGCAGTTACTGGGATCCGCTGCTCGCGCGCGACAAGGACGGCGCCCTGCGCAAGGTCATGATGGACACCGTCGACGGCGAATACCAGGCCTGCAAGGCGTTCGGCGGCGCGTACACGCGCGAGCATTTCTTCGGCAAGGATCCGCGCACGCTGGAGATGGTGCGCAATCTGTCCGACGACGATATCTGGCGCCTGAACCGCGGCGGCCACGATCCGCACAAGGTCTATGCCGCCTACCACGCCGCAACGCATACCGAAGGCATGCCGACGGTGATCCTGGCGAAGACGGTCAAGGGTTACGGCATGGGCGCGGCGGGTGAATCGCAGAACCCCACGCACCAGCAGAAGAAACTCGACGACGATTCGGTGCGCCACTTCCGCGACCGTTTCCAGATTCCGATTGCCGACGACAAGCTGGCCGATGTGCCGTACTACCACCCGGGCAAGGATTCGCCGGAAGTCAAATACATGCTCGAGCGCCGTGCGGCATTGGGCGGTTTCCTGCCGCAACGCCGCCGCCACACCGACGCCAAATGCCATGCGCCGGATCTCGCCGCGTTCGCGCAAATCACCAAAGGTTCCGGTGATCGCGAGATTTCCAACACCATGGCCCTGGTGCGCGGCATGAACCTGCTGCTGCGCGACAAGGAAATCGGTCCGCGCGTGGTGCCGATCGTCGCCGACGAGGCGCGCACCTTCGGCATGGAAGGCATGTTCCGCCAGATCGGCATTTACGCGCCGGAAGGACAGAAATACCGGCCGCAGGATGCCGACCAGTTGCTGTATTACCGCGAGGCCCAGGATGGTCAGGTCTTGCAGGAAGGCATCTCCGAGGCTGGCGGCCTGTCGGCGTGGATCGCGGCGGGAACGAGCTATTCGTTCTCGAACCAGCCGATGCTGCCGTTCTTCATCTACTACTCGTTCTTCGGCTTCCGCCGTGTCGGCGATCTGATCTGGGCCGCGGGCGACCAGCGCGCGCGCGGATTCCTGATTGGTGCGACCGCGGGCGCGAGTTTTCCCGGCGAAGGCTTGCAGCATTCGGATGCCGCCTCGCAGCTGATGGCCGCCACGGTGCCGAATTGCCGCGCCTACGACCCCACGTTCTCGTATGAGGTCGCCGTGCTGCTGCACCACGGCATCAAGGAAATGTACGAAGAGCAGCGCGACGTCTTCTACTACATCACCACCACGAACGA
>JAFEFD010000122.1 GCA_018240765.1 Pseudomonadota bacterium
CATGGGATTCCTCAAGGTTGGCGGAACGGGGAATAACTTTGGGTAAACTGCATGAAATTCAAGCAGTATCGAGTATGACTTACCGCGGCCGCTTCGCGCCCTCCCCCACCGGACAACTGCATTTTGGCTCGCTGGTTGCCGCAGTCGGAAGCTGGCTGCGCGCGCGTTCGCAAAACGGCGCCTGGATCGTGCGTATGGAAGACCTCGATCCGCCACGCGAGGTTCCCGGCGCAGCCGCGGACATCCTCGCGACACTCGCCGCGTTCGGCATGGAATCGGACGAACCGGTCATGTTCCAGAGTCGCCGCGAGAATGCGTATGCGACTGCATTCGCGCGTCTGGATGCAGCCGGACACGTTTTCCCGTGCTGGTGCAGCAGGGTCGATCTGGAACCGTTCGGTGGCATCCATCACACCTGCGTCGCGCCGCCTGACCCCGCGCGCGCACCCGCGTGGCGGCTGCGCGACGACGCCGGTGATTTCGTCATCCGCCGCGTCGAAGGCTGGTACGCCTACCATCTCGCCGTGGTCGTGGACGACGCCGAACAAGGCATCACCGAAGTCGTGCGTGGCGCCGACTTGCTCGATTCCACACCGCGTCAGATTCGCTTGCAGCAATTGTTGGGACTGCCGACTCCTGCCTATCTGCACCTGCCGCTGGCGCTGGATCCCGAGGGTCGCAAATTGTCCAAGCAGGATCGCGCGCGTCCGGTCGATCGTGCTGATCCCGCACCGGCGCTGCGCGCGGCACTGCGCTTCCTCGGCCAACACGTCGTGGGCGCGAACGATGTCGCCACGCTGTTGTCGAATGCCGTTACCGGGTTCGATCTTGCTGCGCTGCAAACGGTGACGAAAACCGGCGCGTGTACAATCGGTCCGGATTCCGCATAAGCAAAGGAGAGAGAAATGACTGCACGCATCGCACTCGTCACCGGCGGCACCGGCGGCATCGGCAGCGCCATCGTCAAACGCCTGGCCAGCCTCGGCCACAAGGTCGCGACCAACTATCGCGACGAAACCAAGGCGAAGGCATGGCAGGCCAACATGAAATCGCATGGTGTGGACGCCACGATCGTGCCGGGCGACGTGTCCACGCCAGAGGCTGCGGAAAAACTCGTGCGCGGCGTCGAGGCGCAACTTGGGCCGGTCGATATCCTCGTCAACAACGCCGGCATCACGCGCGACACCACGTTCCACAAGATGAGCGCGTTGCAGTGGCAGGAAGTGATCAACACGAACCTCAATTCCTGCTTCAACGTCACGCGTCCGGTCATCGACGGCATGCGCAACCGCAAATGGGGCCGCATCATCCAGATCAGCTCGATCAACGGCCAGAAGGGCCAGTACGGTCAGGCCAACTACGCCGCGTCCAAGGCCGGCATGCACGGATTCACGATTTCGCTGGCACAGGAAAACGCCAAGTTCGGCATCACCGTGAATACCGTTTCGCCTGGTTATGTCGCCACGGAAATGGTGATGGCCGTGCCCGAGGACGTGCGCAACAAGATCGCAGCGCAGATCCCGGTCGGGCGCCTGGGCGAACCGGACGAGATCGCGTATGCCGTCGCGTTTTTCGTCAACGACGAAGCGCGCTGGGTAACGGGCGCCAACCTGGCGATCAATGGAGGCCAGTACATGGGCTGGTAGGGTCTAAAACCCTACCGCATCGCGGCAAATTCTGCTAACTTTGCCGCATGGCACAAGTCCGCGTCATCAAGAAATATCCGAATCGCCGTCTGTACGACACCGAGATTTCGAGCTACATCACGCTCGAGGAAGTCCGGCAACTCGTCATCGATGGCGAGGAATTCGAGGTACGCGACGCCAAGACCGGCGACGACCTGACCCGCTCCGTACTCCTGCAGATCATCGCCGAGCACGA
>JAFEFD010000123.1 GCA_018240765.1 Pseudomonadota bacterium
AGCAGATTGTGCAGTTCCAGCGATTCGACCAGATCGGAGTTCCACACCAGTGAGCGATCAGTGACCTTCACGTCCGCGAACGCATCGAACGCGGCGGATATGTTGACGCAGCCCTGCTTGAGCGTCTCGCCGGTGCGGAACACGGCGGCATCCTGCTGCATCACGCGCTGCATGCGCACGCGCAGGTCGGCGGTTGGCGTCGAACCATTGGCATAACGGACACGGTCGAGGTGCGCCAGCGCGGCATCGCAGACCGAGGCCGGCAGATCCTTGTGCGGCGCGCCGGGCTTGAGGATCTCGCCACAACGGTGCGCGGCGGCACGACCGAAGATGACAAGGTCGAGCAGCGAATTGGAACCGAGGCGATTGCCGCCATGCACGGACACGCAAGCCGCTTCGCCGATCGCGAAAAGCCCCGGCACGACAGCGTCGTTGTCGGCACCGCGCTTCTGCACCACTTCGCCATGATAATTCGTCGGGATGCCGCCCATGTTGTAGTGCACGGTCGGCGATACCGGGATCGGCTGCTTGGTCACATCCACGCCGGCAAAGATGCGTGCGGTCTCGGCGATGCCGGGCAGGCGTTCGTGGATGACTTCGGGGCCGAGGTGCATCAGGTTCAGGTAGGCGTGATCCTTGTGCTCGCCGACGCCGCGGCCTTCGCGCACTTCCATCGTGATCGCGCGGCTGACGACGTCGCGCGAGGCCAGGTCCTTGGCGTTCGGCGCGTAGCGTTCCATGAAACGCTCGCCCTTGGAATTGGTCAGGTAACCGCCCTCGCCGCGCACGCCCTCGGTGATCAGACAACCTGCGCCGTAGATGCCGGTCGGATGGAACTGCACGAATTCCATATCTTCGAGCGCGAGTCCGGCGCGCAGCGCCATGCCGCCGCCGTCGCCGGTGCAGGTGTGTGCGCTGGTCGCCGTGAAATACGCGCGTCCATAGCCGCCGGTGGCAAGCACCACCGCATGCGCGCGGAACAGGTGCAATTCGCCTTCGTTCATGTCCAGCGCGAGCACGCCACGGCAGGCGCCGTCGCTATCGAAAATCAGGTCAAGTGCGAAGTATTCGATGTAGAAACGTGCATCGTGCTTGAGCGACTGCTGGTACAGCGTGTGCAGCATGGCGTGGCCGGTACGGTCGGCCGCGGCGCAGGTGCGCTGCGCAGTGCCCTTGCCGTAGTTCGTGGTCATGCCGCCGAACGGCCGCTGGTAGATCTTGCCGGCCTCGGTGCGCGAGAACGGCACGCCATAGTGCTCGAGTTCGATCACCGCCGCCGGCGCGTTCTTGCACATGTACTCGATCGCATCCTGGTCGCCGAGCCAGTCGCC
>JAFEFD010000124.1 GCA_018240765.1 Pseudomonadota bacterium
AGAGCAAGTGACTGTTAATCACTGGGTCGGCGGTTCGATCCCGTCTCGGGGAGCCAATAACGACAAGGGCTGCAGCGGTTTCCCGCTGCGGCCCTTTGTAAATTTTTGACGTTCGCCACCGCTCGCTGCCGACGCGACAGCGCCGCATGTTGCCGCAGATATTTCGCTTGCTGCCGGGTATGTGATCGTGGCGCCCGCGCGGCGCATCATCGCGGCCGTTGCTGTTTGTCGCAGCCTTTCACCTGACCCAGTTGCATCAAGTGCATCAAACGCGCATTCGATTGCAGTGCCTGGCCCTGGGCAACGAGGGTCTTGGTCTGAGCCAGATTCTGGTCTCTGAGCGGCTTGCTTTCGGCGGCTTCCCGCTCCTTGACCGCATTGCGGTTTGCCTGATCGGCCGCGGTCGCCGCCATGCACGCCGGGCCACCGACGAAGCCACAGGTGGCGCCCGCCGCCTGGGTCGTGGCATTGATGCTCGGCGCGTCGCGTGCCCGTTGCATTTGTGCCATCTGCATAAGCTGTGCGTTGCTCTCGTTGACGGCGGCGATATTGCCGCGCATCGAGGCGGCGTAAGGTTGCATCTGCGTTGCGATCTGGGCGCAGCTCAGGTTTTCGTCGCCTGGGCGCGCGCCCGAGTCTTCGCCGGCGAAAGCATTCGCGCTAGCGCCGCAGATCATGACGAATGAACAAGTTGCCAATCGGATTGCCATGACAGCCCCCTAGTTCTTCACGCAATGCTTTTGTGCCCACAGGATGCGCAGGCGCTCCTTGCGCGCGTCCGGCTTGGCTGCAGCGGCCTGGGCGCCAATATCGGCCTGGCTTTTCATGGTGCTCTCGGCGGCTGCCTGGGCGGCAAGGCCGGTTGCGGGTGTGGGAACGAGCACAGCGGCGCCGATCAGTGCAGCAGTTCCCTTGGTCTGCGCTTCCATCTTGCTGCGGGTGGCGTCGCGCTGCCGTTGTTCCACCTGTACGATCGCCATGCCCTGTGCATAGATCTCGTCGCAGGACAGCGCCTCATCGCCCGGGCGCGAGCCGTCGTCGCGCGCGGCCGCTGCGCGCGGCAGCAGCGCGAGCAGGCAGGCGCCCGCAAGCGAGCCGATCAGAAGCACTTTGGTCGTCGTGGTCATGCCGGCCCTCCCGTGTGGCGAAGGGCGCATCGTCGCGGCACAGAGCCAGCATGGCCCGGTCGGGCGAGCGTCGTGCAAGACGCTACTCCGCTGGTGTGCCCGAGTCAAAACAGCTGGCCGGGTCGACCATCGAGCGAAAACCGACCCCCAGAGCCGGACCATCCCGGGCAGCGTCCGCGGCCGCGTCGTCGAATCCGGCAGCGCGTGCCGGTTCGGAAGTTCTTAACGATTTTCTGATACATTATATCGTTACATGACCGGCCACCGCCGGTGGCGGTGGATTCGGCATGACGGTCTGCAGGGACTCGATGGTTGCGGGCGCGGTCGCGGCGGCGTTGTTGCTTGCCGGCTGCGCGGTCGGTCCGGATTTCCGCAAACCCGCGGCGCCGGA
>JAFEFD010000125.1 GCA_018240765.1 Pseudomonadota bacterium
AACACGACACGGCCGTTTGCATCCACCCCACGCAGCAAGGTTTGCGGAACGAACTGGCCTTGCGGTGCTGCCGCCGGATCCAGGGAGAGCGTGGACTTCGCGCTCATGCTCGACAGCGGCGTCGTGGCGGCGGCGTTCTGCGCGCCGTCGCCGCCGGCTTCGAAGCCATCGCGGAAGATCACGATCTGGGTGACCGGTGTGGTCGCCGTGTTGTTGGCCGGATTGCTGTCCTCCGGCGTGCCGTTCACGGTTGCAGTCGCGGTCATCGCGACCTGATCCGTCGTCAAGGACTGGTCGTCGTTGACTGTTGCGGCCAGCGTGTAGATGAGAACGGCACCCTTCGCGATTGTCGCCGTGTCGTTCAAGTCACCGCTGCCGTGGGATGCACACGTCGCACCGGGGAAGGCCACGCAGGTCCACGTCGCGTTGATCAAGGTCTGCGTGAGCGGCAATGGCGCGCTGATTGTCACACTGGACGCATCGGCCGTACCGTTATTGGTCACTACGATCGTGTACACGAGCTGTTTGCCGTACTGCACGTAGCTGCGGCCGTTGCTGATCGACACTGCCACATCCGGCGCGGAAGCCGCAGTGATGGTCAAGGTTGCCGTGGACGAACCGGTGTAGTTCGGATCGGTTACCGTGGCCACCACCGTGTAGGTGCCGACTGCCGTTGGCGGCGTGCTGCTGCCGTTGTAGGTAACCGAGTACGCCAACGTCGTATCCGGCGACACTGTCACCGTCACCGACTTCGGATTGCCGTCGTACACCTGCGACAGGTTCGATAGCGTCAAGGTTTCCGGTTTTGGAGCAATGGTCAGCGTGCCGCTGGTGCTGCCCGAGTAGCTCGGATCGTTGATCGTCGCGACCACGTTATAAGTACCGGCATTGGTCGGTGCCGTCGCACTGCCGTTGTAAGTCACTGTGTAAACCAGACCTGTCGGAGTCGTCGTCGCGGTGACCGCGTGCGGATTGCCGTCATAGGTCGCATTCAGCGTGGACGCGTCCAGCACGATCGACGCCGTGGCCGACTGATTGATCAGCATGAAGCTGGCCGGCGCGATGCCGCCAAAGTTCGTATCCGCCAGAGTGACCGCATAGGCGCCGGCCACGCTGTTGGCGATCGCCGTCGTGCTGAACAGGCCATTGAAGTCGCTCGATCCGATCGGTGTGGCAAGGTTCGCCGATGCGCCGCTGCCCGGCGGCGTGAACCGCATCGGTTCGCCCATCACGGCGCCGCCGAGTGCGTCCTCGACGCGCCCGACGAGCGGGCTGGCGAACGAGTTGGTGATCAGCGCGAACTGGCCGCTGCCCGAACGCACCACGATCTGCGTCGGCGTGTTGTCGCCGCAGGCCGCGTTGCCGATCGGGTTGGCGGGCAACGGCTCGGCCACCTGCGCACCGGTTGCATT
>JAFEFD010000126.1 GCA_018240765.1 Pseudomonadota bacterium
GGCATCGATGCGCTGGAAGACAAGGCCGACGACGCGCAGGAGGTGGCGATCAAGGTCAAGCGCGGCACCATCCGCGGCCGCGGCGCGAACCAGCAACGCTACCTGCACGCCGTCGCCACGCATGACATCAATTTCGGCATCGGCCCGGCCGGCACCGGCAAGACGTATCTGGCCGTCGCGATGGCGGTGGATGCGCTCAACGATTCGCGCGTGCAGCGGTTGATCCTCGTGCGCCCGGCGGTCGAGGCTGGCGAGAAACTCGGCTTCCTGCCCGGCGACCTGACCCAGAAAGTCGATCCCTATCTGCGCCCGCTCTACGACGCGCTGTACGAGATGATCGGCATCGACCGCGTGACCAAGCTGATCGAGCGCAACGTGATCGAGATTGCGCCGCTGGCCTACATGCGCGGACGCACGCTCAACGATGCGTTCGTGATCCTGGACGAGGCGCAGAACACCACGACCGAGCAGATGAAGATGTTCCTGACGCGCATCGGCTTCGGCTCGGTTGCCGTCGTCACCGGCGACGTGACCCAGATCGACCTGCCCCGGCACGTCAAGTCCGGCCTGCGCGATGCGATCGAGGTGCTGCGCGACGTGGACGGCGTCAGCTTCACGTTCTTTTCTGCCAAGGATGTCGTGCGCCATCCGCTGGTGCAGAAGATCGTGCGGGCATATGAGGCACGCGATGACGGCGAGAAGAAAGAATGAGCGTCGCGTTGTTCCTGCGCAACGAAGCTGGCCGTGCCGGTGTGCCCACCCGAAAATCCTTCGCGGCATGGATATCGGCAATCCCCGAACTGCGTCGCCGCAACGCCGAAGTGAACATCCTCATCGTCGATACACGCGAAGGCCGGCGCTTCAACCGCGAGTTCCGGCACAAGGATTACGCGACCAATGTCCTGAGTTTTCCTTTTGATCGGTTGCCGGGGCAGGAATCCGTCCTGCTCGGCGACCTCGTCATCTGCGCCCCGGTCGTCGCCCGCGAGGCCGCCGAACACGGCAAGCGCCCGCGCGAGCACTGGGCGCACCTGACCATCCACGGCGTTCTGCACCTGCTCGGCCACGATCACGAAACCGATGCGCAGGCGCGCGCGATGGAGGCGCTGGAAATCCGGATTTTGGCCGGATTAGGCATCCGGAACCCGTACGAGCCGATTAACTAAGCCATTGATCGAAAAGAGCAAATTATTCATCCGGCGCAATCGGCTAAACTAGGCTGCCGCCCGTGAGGGCATTGCACGCAATGTAATGAACGAGGACCACCCTAGTCCCCATCCGGCCCGTTCGTGGCTGGAGCGCATCGGCCAACTGGTTTCCGGCGAACCCCGCAACATCGACGAACTGCTCGAGGAACTGCGCGACGCCCGCACCAACGGCTTGCTTTCGGAAGACACCCTGTCGATGGTAGA
>JAFEFD010000127.1 GCA_018240765.1 Pseudomonadota bacterium
CCATTGCCGAGATACGTGCCGGATTCGGTCTCGGTCAGGCCGAGCGCGGAAAGGATGGATTGGGTCATGACGGCTCCAGGTCGGCGTTGCGCCGAAGGCAATGAATTGACCGCCTATTGTACCAGCCTGAGGTGCGGGAACCGGTTCCGGACTGGCGTCAACCTGTTGCGTCCGCAGACGTTATTGCAGGCATGAACACACTCTCGAAAGCCCTGATTCTCGCGTTTTTTGCCATGACCGGTGCTGTCGCCATCACACATGCCCGAGTGCCGGAGGGGTGGCGTTTGGAGCCTTCGGCCCTGCCAGCGGGTACCGTGATTACACACGACATGAGCTACGGCAACAGCGCGCAGGAAACCTACGACGTTTATGCGCCCGGGAATGTGCATGCAGCACCGGTCATCTTCATGGTGCACGGCGGCGGCTGGAAGCGCGGCGACAAGGCCGCACGCGGCGTCGTCGAAAACAAGGTCTCGCACTGGTTGCCGAAAGGATTCGTTTTCGTGTCGGTCGATTATCCGATGCTGCCGGACGCCACGCCGCTGCAGCAAGCCACTTTTGTCGGCAAGGCATTGGCCGTGGCGCAGCGCGACGCACCCAGGTGGGGCGGCGATCCGCATGCGTTCGTATTGATGGGACATTCGGCTGGCGCGCACCTGGTATCGTTGATTTCAGCCGAACCTAGGCTGGCGACCTCGCAGGGAGCCTTGCCGTGGCTAGGCACGGTGGCGCTGGACAGCGCGGCATTCAACGTCACGACGATCATGCAGTCGCGCCATCTGGGCCTGTACGACAATGCGTTCGGCAGCGATCCAGCAGCGTGGTCTGCAGCTTCGCCGATAGCGCAATTGCATTCGCAGATCGCGCCGTTTCTCGCGGTGTGTTCGTCGCGGCGCGCGGATTCGTGCGCGCAGGCACGGGCGTTTGCAGACAAGGCGAAAACCTACGGCAGCCGCGTCGACGTATTGCCGCAGGACCTGCGCCACGGCGTGATCAACAAGGCGCTGGGCGAGCCGGGCGACTACACGGCTGCGGTGGATGCGTTCCTGGCAAGCCTCGCTCCGTCATTGGGAGCGCGCTTGCATTGAGGTGGCGACCCCGGCCCGATTCGAACGGGCGACCTCGCCCTTAGGAGGGGCGCGCTCTATCCAGCTGAGCTACGGGGTCACTGCGTC
>JAFEFD010000128.1 GCA_018240765.1 Pseudomonadota bacterium
CTCGATAGAAAGGCCTCCTCATGAACGAGAATCGGAAATCCGCGAGCAGCTTGCGCCGCCTGAAACTCGCCACAGCCATCACTTTGTCGGTCGCGGCAAGCCAGACCTGGGCCGGAACCATAACGGTCGGCGGCGCCTGCCTGCTGCAGGACGCCATCACGGCGGCTGAAACCGACACTGCCACGGGCGGATGCGTCGCCGGCTCCGGTGCCGACACCGTGGTGCTTACCGGCGATGTCAGCATTACCGCTGCCGGCGGAACGACGGGATTCGAGCCGACCGGCTTACCGCCGGTCGGCTCGACGATAACAATCCAGGGCAATGGGCATGCCATCGCACGCGACCCCGCCGCTGCCAGTTTCATGATGATTCAGGTCAAATCCACCGGCGTGCTCACTCTCGACCACGTTACCCTGAGCGGCGGGTCCGGCAACAATGTGGGCGGCATCGACAACCAGGGTCACCTGGCCATCGTGGATTCGACCATCACCGGCAACACCGGCAGCAATGTGGGCGGTGTAATCAACGACAATCCCAATGCGACGGATTCAACCCTGACGGTGGTCCGCTCATTGTTCAGCGACAACCACGGCAGCGGCAATGGTGGCGCCATTTTCAACTATGCAGGGCATGCGCAGCTGAGCAATTGCACCCTGTCGGGCAACAGTGCCGCCTTCGGCGGCGGCCTGGACAACGACCCCACATTCTTCAGCAAACCGGCGGCGACTGCCACGCTCGACCACTGCACGCTCAGCGGCAACACTGCTTCGGCCGAGTCCGGACAGATCCTCAACCAGAACGATGCGCAGGTGACCCTGATCGGCACGGTCATCAACGGCGAATACAACTGCCAGGGTAACGCGCCAACCATCGATGGCGGCGCGAATTTGGGTTCGGACAACAGTTGCACGGGGTCGACACTGCTGACCGGATTCGACGCCCAACTGCGCGACAACGGCGGCCCGACGCTGACGCACGCCCTGTTGCTCGGCAGCCCTGCCATCGACGCTGGCGGTGCTTGCGGCCTCGCCACGGATGCGCGTGGCGTCGCTCGCGACGCCCATTGCGACAGCGGTGCGTACGAATCCAACGACCACATTTTCAGGAACGGCTTCGAGACGCCCTGATCGCGGTGTTCGGATAGAATTCCGGGCATGTACAGCCAATGCCCGGAATGCCTGACGATCTACAAGATCGGCGCTGCCATGCTCGCCGAATCGCACGGCAGCGTGCGCTGCGGGCATTGCAATGCCGTGTTCGACGCGCTGCGCACGCTGACCGAGCAGTTGCCCGACGAATCGGTGCGTCATTTGCTCGCGCACCCGGGCGACGAGGCCCCGCCGCAACTGGCGGTACCGGCCATGCGGCCGACGACCGGACAGCAGCAGACGTTGTTGTTCGATCCGGACGAGCGCCCGGCGCGCTCGCAATCTGCGCGGCGCCCGCATACACCGGCTTTCGCACGTGCGCGCCGCGCGCAACCGGCGGCGCGCAACTGGCCGTGGGCGCTGGGCGCGCTCGGCCTGGCATTGACCCTGCTTGCCCAGATCGGCTATGCCGAACGCGCGATATTGCTCGACGATGCGCGCCTGCGGCCCGCGCTTGATGGCGTGTGCGCCTCGCTCGGCTGCCGCCTGCCGCTGCGCCACGATCCGGCGAAACTCGAATTGCTTTCGCGCGACATCCGCCCGCATCCGTCGGTGCCGAATGCACTGATCGTCTCGGCCACGCTGCGCAACGATGCGGATTTCGCGCAAGCATTTCCGGATGTGGAAATCACCTTGTCCGACCTCGACGAAAACCGCATCGCGATGCGCCGCTTCCGTCCGCAGGAATACATCGCCGACAGCCGCAACCTCGCATCCGGGCTCGCCCCCGGCGCCACCGCGGCGCTGGTGTTCGA
>JAFEFD010000129.1 GCA_018240765.1 Pseudomonadota bacterium
AGAAACGGCGCATCTTGGCAAGCATTGTCCGGACGTGAAACCGCCCGCTCGGGCGCGGCGCGATCAGCTACAACCTGTGCCTGTCACCACTTGCCGTGGAACAGCTCGCGGCCGATCAGCATGCGCCGGATTTCGTTCGTGCCGGCGCCGATTTCGTAGAGCTTGGCGTCACGCAGGATGCGCCCGGCCGGGTATTCGTTGATGTAGCCGTTGCCGCCCAGCGCCTGAATCGCTTCCAGCCCGACCTGCACGGCGCTTTGCGATGCATGCAGCAGGCACGAAGCTGGATCGACGCGCGACTTGACACCGTTGTCGAAATCCTTCGCCACCATGTAGGCATAGGCGCGCGAGGATTGCAGCTGCGTGTACATGTCGGCGACCTTGGCCTGCATGATGCCGAACGTGCCGATCGGCGCGTTGAACTGGCGGCGTTCGCGCACGTAGGGCAGGGCGATGTCGAGCGCCGCCTGCATCAGGCCGATCGGGCCGCCGGACAGCACGAGGCGCTCGGTGTCGAGCCCGCTCATCAGCACGCGCACGCCTTCATTCACTTCGCCGACGCGGTTCGCATCCGGAATCTCGCAGTTCTCGAACACGAGTTCGCAGGTGTTGCTGCCGCGCATGCCGAGCTTGTCGAGCTTCTGCGCCGTGGAAAAGCCCGGCATGCCCTTTTCGACGATGAAGGCGGTCATGCAGCGGCTGCCCGCGCGCTTGTCGGCCGTGCGCATGTAGACCAGGAGCACGTCGGCATCCGGGCCGTTCGTGATCCACATCTTGTTGCCGTTGGCGATCCAGGCATTGCCTTTCTGCTCGGCCTTGCACGTCATCGAGCCGACCACGTCCGAGCCCGCGCCCGGTTCGCTCATCGCCAGCGCGCCGATGAACTCGCCGCTGCACAGCTTGGGCAGGTATTTCTTCTTTTGACCTTCGTTGGCGTTATGCAGGATGTTGTTGACGCACAGGTTCGAATGCGCGCCATACGAAAGGCCGACCGAACCGGACGCGCGCGAGATTTCTTCCATCGCTACGAGATGCGCGAGATAACCCATCCCGGAACCGCCGTATTCCTCCGGCACGGTGATTCCGAGCAGGCCCATCTCGCCGAACTTGCGCCACAGGTCGTGAGGGAACACGTTCTCGCGGTCAATCAGATCGGCGCGTGGTGCAATTTCCTTGTCCGCGAAGGCGCGCACGCTTTCGCGCAAGAGGTCGATTTCTTCGCCGAGGGGGAATGGACGCATCGCAAATCTCGCTTTGGTCTTCCGCAATGATACAAGCAGCGGTCACGCTACGCTGTAATCCGGCGGCCGCCACAGATCGCGAGTGCCGAATATGAGTGGAACCTTCATCCCATGGCAAACCGGCGTGCGCACCCTCCCGAGGGCTTTGCTCTGGACGCGTTTTTGGTTACTTTTTGCGCGCGCAAAAAGTAACCCGGGCGGTGCAGCCGCACGGAAGCTCTTAATGCCCCCGCATGCGGCCGAGGAAACGGGGACCGTTGTTGCCCATGTGCGGCAGCTTGATCTTGCCGATCGCCGCGATGCGTTCTTCGGCCATGCGATCGGCAGCCTTGTAGGTCGGGATGCCGTCGCGCTTGGCGATCTGGAAGATGCGGCCGACATTGTGGTAGATCGTGCGCATCATGCGCATCGCGCGCTCGCGGTTGTAGCCGTCGATCTCGAGCGATACGTTCATCACGCCGCCGGCGTTGACCGCGTAGTCAGGCGCGTACAGGATGCCACGCTTGTCGAGTTCATCGCCGATCGCGTCGGTGGCAAGCTGGTTGTTCGCCGCGCCGCAGATGATCTTCGCTTTCAGGCGCGGCAACGTTTTTTCGTTCACCGTGCCGCCAAGCGCGCACGGGGAATAAACGTCGGCGTCGACGTCGTAGATTTCGTCCAGGCCAACCGCGGTGCAGCCGAATTCGTCGACCGCGCGCTTGACCAGTTCCGGGTTGATGTCGGTGACGAAGACCTTGGCGCCCTGTTCGCGCAGCAGCTTGATGAATTCCATGCCGACGTGGCCGGCGCCCTGCACGGCGAAGCTGCGCTTGCCGACGTCTTCTTCGCCGTATTTGGCGTGCAGCGCGGCCATCAGGCCCTGCAACGTGCCATAGGCGGTGAATGGCGACGGATCGCCCGAGCCGCCGTGCACCTGGTGCACGCCGGTGACGAATTCGGTTTCGCGGAACACCCATTCCATGTCGTTGACGTCGATGCCGACGTCCTCGGCGGTGATGTAGCGGCCATTGAGCGAATTGACGAAGCGGCCGAACGCGCGGAACAGCGCTTCGGACTTGTCCTTGGCCGGATCGCCGATGATCACCGCCTTGCCGCCGCCGATGTTCAGGCCCGCGACCGCGTTCTTGAACGTCATGCCACGCGACAGGCGCAG
>JAFEFD010000012.1 GCA_018240765.1 Pseudomonadota bacterium
CAGCAGCCACAACGCACCAAGCATGGCGAGTGCGAGCGCCCACGTCGACGGTTCCGGGAAAAACCACAGCGCACCCGGCCATGCCGCCATTTTTTCCAGGATCCACCACAATCCCTGCATGGCCCAGCCCGCGAGTTGCAGTAGTGGCGTGCCGAGCGCGGGCATGATCAGAATGAGCAGCGATGCCACGACCGTCAGCGGCAACACGAAGAAACAAATCCATGGCACGGCGACAAGGTTAGCAATCGGGCCTACGAGCGAGCTCTGGCCGAAGAACCAGATGCCGAGCGGCAACAGACCCAGGCTTGCAACGCCTTGCGCGCTGACGAGTTCGCGCGGCCAGCGTTTGCTATCGACCGTGCCGCCGAGGCAGAACATCAGCCACGCGACACCGACGAAGGACAGCCAGAATCCGGCGCTGAGCACGCACAACGGATTCCACGCCAGCAGCGCGACGACGGCGAGTGCGAGTCCATGCACCGGCGCGCGCGCGCGCCGCGCGAGGTTGGCCACGAGCAGGGCCGCGATCATCACCAAGGCACGCCGCGTCGGCAAGCCGAATCCGGCGATCAAGGCATACGCTACGGCAAACACCAGACTCGCCACCGCTTCGATCAGAGGCGCCGGCCAGCGCAAGGTGATGCGTGGCGCGAGTTTCCAGAACAGGCGCACCAGGGCAATGCCGAAACTGGCGAACAGCGCGATGTGCAAACCCGAAATCGCGATCAGGTGCGGGATGCCGGTCGCGCGCGCGACCGCCCACTCGCGCTCGTCCATCGCATGCTGGTCGCCGAACGCGAGCGCGCGCAGTAGATGCGCGCTGTGGGTATCGCCAAGCGTCGCGTCGATGGCGTCGCCGATGCGCGCACGCAGGCGGTCCACGCAGAACATCCCCGTGCCGGACTCCCGGTTTTCGGCGGATTCACGCACATAGCCGGTGGCAACGATGCCGGCTTCCAGCGCGTAACGTTCGAAATCGAAACCGCCGGGATTCACCGAACCACGCGGACGCTTGAGGCGCACGCGAATCCGCCAGTTCGAACACGGCGCAATATCCGGTGCGGCGCTGGATTTGGTGTCGTACCAGGCCAGACGCAAGCGCCCGGAAAACGCGATGGGCTTTCCCTCCAGAGCGGCCGAATCCGCATCGAATTCGAAACGCGTGGCGTCGTCCTGAGCGCGCGGCAGACCATGCACCTGCCCATTGACCACGAGGTCCGCACCCTCCAGCGAATGCGGCAGGCGTTGCGACAAGGCGATGTCGGCGCGCCACATCGTCCAACCCGCTGCGAGAAACAAGAATCCGATCCAGCGCAAGCGAGGAACGTGAATAATCAGCGCGATGGCGGCCAACGCGACGAGCGCATCGACCCGATGTGATGGCAATGCCGGCAATGCCTGGACGACAAGTGCGCCAACGAGCATGGCCAGCGCCGTGACGGGACGAAAAATATCCGCGAGTGGAAATCGGATGCGCAACCTAAGCCGCCTCGCGCAACGTGCCCTCGTGCAACTCCAGCACCCGATCCATGCGCCGCGCCAGCGCATTGTCGTGCGTGACCAGGACCAGACTGGTCCCGATTTCGCGATTGAGCTCGAGCATCAGCGCGTAGACCTGCGCTGCGTTCTTCTCGTCGAGATTGCCGGTCGGCTCATCGGCGAGTACGCAGGCCGGGCGCGTGACCAGCGCGCGCGCCACCGCGCAACGCTGGCGTTCGCCGCCGGACAACTCGCCCGGCTTGTGCGCGAGGCGCTTGCCAAGCCCGACGCGTTCAAGCAGCGTCGTCGCCGTGCGGCTGGCTTCGGCAATCGCAGCTCCGCGGATCAACAGCGGCATGCACACGTTCTCCAGCGCCGTGAATTCGGGCAGCAGGTGGTGAAACTGATAGATGAAACCGAGCGAGCGGTTGCGCAGTTCGCCGCGTTCGCGATCCGACAACGCGGACATTATGCGCCCGTCGACTTCCACTTCGCCGCGACTGGGCGTGTCCAGCCCGCCAAGGATGTGCAACAGCGTACTTTTACCCGAACCCGACGCACCGACGATGGCGAGCGTCTTGCCGCGTTCGAGCGTGAAATCGACGCCCGTGAGTACCTCGGTGCGCAGGTCGCCTTCGCTGTAGGTCTTGGCGATGCCGCGCGCACGCAGGACGGATTCGGTCATGGCCGTGACTCCGCTGCGAAAAACGTCATGCCGATATCGTCCAGGTATTTCCCATCCGCAAGTTTCAAGCGGCGCCGGAATCGGGCTTCCTCGGCGAATCCGCACTTTTTGTATAAATGGATGGCCGC
>JAFEFD010000130.1 GCA_018240765.1 Pseudomonadota bacterium
ACCAGGTTTTCCAGGCCGGCAAAACCGCGACCGAGCGACCAGTGCACGAATTCGTTCCAGTTCTCGCCGGCTTCGACCCGCACCAGCGCGTGGTCGCCGCCATCTTCGAGGATGTGGATACCGCGTGCGACAATCGATAGAACGACGCCGGGCCAGTCGCGAGTCAGAAGGACATTGCTGCCTTCACCGAGAATCAGCAGCTGCGATCGCTTGACGGTGCCCAGCCCGTGCACCTCCGGCAGCGCGTTAGCATCGTCGATCTCGATCAGCCATTGCGTGCGTGCCGGAACGCGAAAGCTGTTGCGACGCGAAAGATCCGCGACTTCGGTGACACGGTAGCCAGATTCCTTGAGCGTGTCGGGTTTCATCGTGCCGTCTGTTTGCGGATGGCTTCGACGGATTCGCCGATCAGCGTCGGGCCACGGTAGATCATGCCGCTGTAAAACTGCACGAGGCTTGCGCCCGCGACAATCTTTTCGACAGCGTCCTGGCCGCTAAGAATGCCGCCGACACCGATCAGGGGAATTGCACTGGCGAGCCTCTGCGCCATGCCGCGTAGCACGGATGTTGCCTTGTCAAACAATGGTTTACCGGATAAACCTCCGGTTTCTTCTGCGTGAGGTGCGCCGACAATCGCGCTGCGATCGATGGTCGTGTTCGTGCAGATCAGTCCGTCGATTCTTGCCGCCAGCAACACCTGGGCGATCCCGTCCAGTTCGGCTTCGGCAAGATCGGGGGCGATCTTGAGCAGCATTGGTTTGCGCGTGCCGTGCTTGGCTGCGAGCCTTTCCTGCGCCTCGCGCAGCGTGCCCACGAATCGCCTCAGCGTTTCCTCTTCCTGCAGGTCGCGCAGTCCTTGCGTGTTCGGCGAGGAGATGTTCACCGTGATGTAGCTTGCGCGCGCATACACGCGTTCGAGGCAATAGAGGTAATCGTCGATGGCAAGTTCGTTCGGCGTGTCCTTGTTCTTGCCGATATTGATGCCGAGCACCCCGGTAAACTGCGCGCGCTCGGCGTTGCGCACCAGCGCATCGACGCCGGCGTTGTTGAATCCCAGGCGATTGATCACTCCCTGATGTTCCGGCAACCGAAACATGCGCGGCTTCGGGTTACCCGGCTGTGGGCGCGGTGTCGTCGTGCCGATTTCGATGAAGCCGAAACCGAGTGCGGCCAGCGCATCGATGTGCGTGCCGTTCTTGTCGAGCCCGGCCGCAAGGCCGACCGGATTGGGGAAATCGATGCCGAAGACCCGCATTGGCAAAGGCGCGGCCCTGGCGGCGAGCAGGGGATTCAATCCGGTGCGATACGCCACCTCGATGGCAGTCAATGCCAGATCGTGCGCGCGCTCGGCGTCGAGGCAGAACAGGAAGGGTTTTGCGAAGGCGTACACGCCGGACTATTTTTTCGACAGCCGTGGTGGTGCCGCACGGCGTTTGCTGGCGATTTCCACCATCGTCTCGATGCGAATCAGGCGGCGGTCGAGGTCGGTCATGAGCTGCGACATGGATTCGACATTGCGCGCAAGACGATCCATGTCGCCGCGCATTTGCAGCACGTCCTTGAGCGCGGAGATGGCGTCTGCGAGAACGCCCATCAGCGCACCCTGCGCTTTCTTGCGCGATAAGTCGCTGTGGTTTCAGCGACCTTGAACTGCGGCTTGGGCGAGATCGCGGCAATGGCGCGTTCGGCGGCGGCATTGGCGTCGCGCAGGCTGCGGCGCATGCCGGGAATCGCTTCGCGCAACTCGCGGGTCAAGGCGGCCAGCTCGCGGGTCTCGTCGATGGAGCCGGTGCCATAGGCCTGCACGGC
>JAFEFD010000131.1 GCA_018240765.1 Pseudomonadota bacterium
CGCGACGCAGGCCGCGCCGATTGCGGCAAACGCGAAGGCTTTCACGCTCGGCACGCTGCACTTCAAGGCGTGTGAACTGGGGCAGAAGCATTCCGGCGCGACCACGAGCGCGTTCTGTGCGCCGTTTTCGGTACCTGAAAATCGCAACGACGCGAATGGCCGCAAGCTCGATCTGCGTCTCGCCCTGATCAAGTCGGATGCGGCCGCTGCCGATGCCGACATCGTCGTGTTTCTCGCCGGCGGTCCCGGACAGTCGGCGGTCGATACCTGGCCGCAGGTCGCGCCGGCGTTCGCGCCGCTGCTCGCGCATCATCATGTGCTGCTGCTCGACCAGCGCGGCACCGGCGGTTCCAACGCACTGGAATGCAAAGGCGACGGCGCGGACAAGGAAGATGCCGACCGTGATGGCGGTTTCGATGCAGCCAAGGCGAAGCGTCATACGCAAGAGTGTCTGGATCTGGTTTCCAAACACGCCGATCCGCGCTTCTACACCACCATCGACGCGGTTGCCGATCTGGAAGCCGTGCGCCAGGCGCTCGGCGCGCCGCAATTCGATCTGGTCGGCGTGTCCTACGGCACGCGCATGGCGCAGCAATATGCGATGCGTCATCCAGATGGCGTGCGCAGCATCGTGCTCGACAGCGCCGTGCCGAACGAAGCCGTGCTCGGGCAGGACTTCGCCGAGAACCTCGACACCGCGCTGAAATTGCAATTCGCCGAATGCGACAAGGCGCCGGCGTGCAAAAAGGCCTTTGGCGATCCGTTCGCGAACCTGTTCAAACTGCGCGACGCGCTGCATGACAAACCGGTCGATTACGCCTACCGCGACCCGGTCACATTCGAAACGCAAACGAAACATCTGAATGGATCGTCGTTGGCCGGCCTTGTGCGCATGTTTGCTTACACACCGGAGACAGCCGCATTGCTTCCCCTGTCGATCGCGGAAGGATTGAAGGGCGACTTCACGCCGCTTGCCGGGCAGACCCAGGTGCTGACCGGCGACATGGCCGATCTGGCCGAGAACGCGATGCAGTTGTCGGTGATCTGCAGCGAGGATGCGGACTTGCTCTCTCCAAGGTCACAGGATGAAAACCTGCTGCTCGGCAACCATCTCGTGAACGGCATCAAGACGGCGTGCGAGGTCTGGCCGCACGCTGCGCGGCCGGCCGATTTCCACGCGCCGCTGAAAACCGACAAGCCGGTCCTGATCCTGCAAGGCGCGTTCGATCCGGTAACGCCGCCGCGTTACGGCGAGCAGATCCTCAAGGGCCTGTCCCACGGACGGCTGCTGATCGCGAACGGTCAGGGCCACAACGTCATCGGCCGCGGCTGCATTCCGAAACTGGTCGGTGAATTCGTCGACAAGCTCGATCCGAAAACACTCGATGCGATGTGCGTGGATCGCCTCGGCCCGATGCCGGCGTTCGTCAACTTCAACGGTTCATCTCCATAGGATCAGGCCATGATCGAAGTCAGAAATCTGCACAAGGCGTTCGGCAAGGGCGCCAAGCGCGTGGTCGCGGTGGATGGCGCATCCTTCATCGCGCGCGACGGCGAGATCACCGGCCTGCTCGGCCCGAACGGCGCCGGCAAGACCACCACGCTGCGTTGCCTGTACACCCTGATGAGCCCCGATTCCGGGCAGGTGCTGGTGGACGGCATCGACGCTGCAGTCGACCCGGTCGCGGTACGCCGGCGCCTGGGCGTATTGCCGGATGCGCGCGGTCTGTACAAACGCCTTACCGCACGCGAGAACATCGATTATTTCGCGCGCCTGCACGGCATCCAGACGCAGACCATGCACGCGCGGCGCGAATCGCTCGCCGATGCGCTGGAGATGCGCGACATCCTGGATCGCCGCACCGAAGGCTTTTCGCAAGGCCAGCGCGTCAAGACCGCGATTGCCCGCGCGCTGGTGCACGATCCGAAAAACGTGATTCTCGACGAGCCGACCAATGGTCTGGACGTGATGTCCACGCGTGCGATGCGCACGTTCCTGAAATCGATGAAGACGGAAGGGCGCTGCGTGCTGTTCTCCAGCCACATCATGCAGGAAGTGGCGGCGCTGTGCGATCGCATCGTCGTCATCGCGCGCGGCCGTGTCGTCGCCGACGAGTCGCCGGATGCGCTGCGCGCGCAAACCGGTGAGACGAACCTGGAAGACGCATTCGTCAAATTGATCGGCACCGATGAAGGACTCGCCGCATGAACTCCGCCATCACCGTATTTTTCAAGGAAGTCCGCGAGAATATTCGCGACCGCCGCACCGTGATCA
>JAFEFD010000132.1 GCA_018240765.1 Pseudomonadota bacterium
AGTCGGTCGCGCCAGATACACGCGTAAAGCGCATGCTCGCGCTTGTCGCGTACTTTCGAGTGCGGCAGCTTTTCGGCCGGATACCTATCGACCAGATCGGCGAATGTGTGGCGCTTCGCCTCGGCCTGCATGAAATAGCGGCCTTCGCGGATGCGGGTCTCGGTTTCCGATGCCCACCGCTTGGCGTCCGTGATCCTATCGAACGTCGCCGTGGTCGCCGGATAGCCACGCATGCGCACCTTCACCCGGTACGTGGTGCCGTCCGACGTGTCCCGCTTTTCGATGGTTGCCATGACGTGCCCCGAATTGCCAATTTTCGGGGAAGAATGTCCCACCAGTGTCCCGCGAATGCAATAGGGGTCACCGTGGCATTTTGTAAGTCATTGTTTTTACTGGTGCCGGCAGCAGGAATCGAACCCGCGACCTACTGATTACAAATCAGTTGCTCTACCAACTGAGCTATGCCGGCGCAGGCGTCATTTTCGCACGTTTCCGCGAACCGGTCAGAAGCAGGTGACCGATTGCTGGCGCAAGTCGAGCCTGGCGTCGACGTGGCTGCGCCAGTCGACCGGGCGCTTGCCGTTCTGGGCAAAGTCGATCCAGTACACCGGCAGGTCTTCGGTGCGTGCGATCAGTTCCGGAGCGAAGCCCAGCGCGGCGATCTCGTTCAGGCGCTTTTGCGCATTGGCTTGCTCGTGGAACAGGCCGAGCGAAATCGTGTTCTGCTGGTCGCCCGCGGTGACGACGTAGTAATCGCGCACGCCTTTTGACGACAGTGCGCGTGCGAGCAAAAGCGCCTTTTCCCGGCTTGGCTGCGCGGGCAGGTACACCCAGAAACCGCGCGTCTCGGTGGTGTGCGCGTCGCGATACTGGATGCGCGGCACCAGCGGCGTGAGCGCATTGAGCGCGGCGCGCATGTCGGCCTGGGTCGGGAACGGGCCGATGCTCACGCAGGTGTCGTTGCGCAGGTCGGCGGCGGCCTCCGGCGCACTGGCCAGTTCCGCAGCACTGGCATCGCTGCCACGGTCACGCTCGGACAGCAACGTCAATTCGGCCACGCCGGGATCCGTCGGCGCGAACGCGCGCGCCTGCGGCTGCGGCGCGAAGAACAGCCACGCCGCGACGCCGATGTTAAGCGCGAGCAAGAGCAAGAACAGCAAACGGACCAGCATCGGGATTCCAGCGGCAGCGCCCTCGCTGCCTCGCAGCGCGGGATTCTAGCCGAGGCAAGGTCTGCGTGCGCTCAATCCCGCGCGTCTGCCAGCATTGCCAGGCCGCGCAGCACGAGTTCGGCATCGATGCGATGCGGTGAAGCGAGCAATGGCGATAGTTCCGACGCACCGCCGCCAGTCAGGATCAGCGCTGTGTCGCCACCCAATCGCGGCGCGACCCGTTCGCGAAAGCGCTCGACCAGGGCCGCTGCGGAAAGCCATGCCCCGGATTCGATCGCATCGGCGGTGTTGTCCGCGATTTCCACGATGCGGCCCACAGGCACATCGGTCAGGCGTGCGGTGCCTATGCGCAAGGCGTCCTGCGCCAGCCGCGGACCAGCGGCGATGAGGCCGCCCAGGTGCGTGCCATCGGCGGCAAGCGCGTCCAGGGTCAGCGCCGTGCCGCAGCTCGCGACCACCACGGGGCCTTGCACCGATGCGTGCGCGGCAATCATGCCGAGAAAGCGGTCGACGCCAAGATCGGTCGGCTGCGCGTAAGCGACGCGCACGCCACAAGCCTGCGCGCGCGTCGCGACGAACACGGGTTCGACGCCAAAGCGTTCGCGCGCGGCGGCCGCAAGCGCCGCATTCGACGCGGCGGATGCCACCGAGGCGACCCAGACCGCATCGGCGGATTGTCCATTTTTCCACAATGCGGCAAAATTCAGACCGGCATTTGGTGCTGCGGATACGCGATCAAACGCGACGCCATCCCACCACGCCCATTTCAGGCGCGTATTGCCGGCGTCGATGAGCAGTTTCATGCCGCGCGCACCGATACATCGGCGCTGTCGTATGTCGCGAGCGTCGCGCCATGGCGAACGCGCAGCGCGCCACGCGCGTCGACGCCGTCGGCGATGCCGTCGCGCACGCCTTGCGCCGCGTGCACGCGAACCGGCCGGCCAACAAGCGCATCGCGTGCCGCATAAGCTTGCGCGAACGCGCCGAAGCCGTCGGTTTCGAAGCAATCGAGCGCTTCGACAAGGCGTGCCGCCACGCGCGCAACAACGAAATTGCGCGACGGCAATTCGGCGCAGATGCGCGCCAGGTCCGTTGCGGGCTGGCCGGTATCGACACCATCCGGCAGGCGCAGGTTGATGCCGATGCCGATCACGGCAAAACAGGGCCCGAGGAATTCGCCGCCCGCCTCGACCAGGATGCCGGCCAGCTTGCGGCCATCCACGATCACGTCGTTCGGCCACTTCAGGCCGATGCCGGTGGCGCCGCAATCCTCCAACGCCTGCGCCAACGCAACGCCGGCAACCAGGCTCAATCCGGACAAGGTACCCATGCCGCCGGCGCAGCGCTGCAGCAAGGAAAAGCATACATTTGCCCCGAGCGGTGAAATCCAGGCGCGGCCGCGCCGGCCGCGACCGGCGCTCTGCATCTCGGCGAGGCAGATCGACAACACGGGCGCGCCGGCAGCGGCGTTGCGCAGCAATTGCGTATTCGTCGAATCGATGCGCCAATGCACGGCCATGTTGCGCAGCCTCTTGCGCAATGCAGGATCGAGCTTCGCGCGGATCGCATGCGCATCCAGCGCCTCGAACGGCCAGGCCAGCTTGTAACCCCTCCCCGCCACCGCCTGCACCGGCGCGCCGCTCGCGCGCAGGCCGCGAATCTGCTTCCACACCGCCGCACGCGTCACTCCCAGGCGCGCCGCCAGATCACTGCCGGATACGGCGCGATCGGCGCGCAAGGCGCATAACAGGGCGGCAGGATCAATGCTCATGCGTGCAGTTTAACGGCACCCCAACCCTTGCTGCAGCCGCGTCCGCAGCAGTCACTGGCGCGCCCCCGGGGAACGTGCGAGGATGCGCCCTCGCCTGCGTGACATTCTGCTGATCCGGGGATCCACCCATGATCAAATTCGCCGTCATCGCCGCCCTGATCCTAGGCATTGCACCGCTTGTCGCCTTTGCCGACCCGATGTCCATCGGTGGCGAAGGCAACCTGCTCGCGGCCAACACGGCGGCGGCCTCGGCTTCCGGCAGCGGTGCATCGATGGCCGAACCGGACGATGCCAGTGACGATGAAGCGACACGTGAATCCCTGGCCACTGCCGATTCCACCGCGTCGAGCCGCACACGCCGGCAGCCTAGCGCCGAGCCCGCCACCACGCGCAAGCCCGCGCATGCGCCCGGCGCAACGCACAAGAAAGGCGAGGCCACGCGCTGGCAGTCTTTGCTGCCGGGCGTGATGAAATAACGCCGGATCAGATATCCGGATAAAACGTGCAGGCGCACGGCGCAAGATCTCGCAACCGTGCCGCGATGCGGCCTGCGTCCGCATCCTGAGCGGAGGTCGCGACAGCACGCACCGAAATGGCCCGCACCGGATGTTTTGCAAATCCGCGGGCCACGAGGCCGGGATCGGCGACGATGTTCTCGTAGCGTAATAGCGTAATCCGATCCGCCAGCCGCGCATAACGGGCGCAAAACAATTCATAGATGCGCACCTGCCGAAGCAGTACGTCATTTGTCGATGCGGTTATGGCGGCCAGTTCCGGCCAGAAACGCTCTCCTGCCGGCAACCGGCCGCGGCTGATGGGCAGGTCAAGGGCTCGCCACGACCGGATCACGGCAAGTGGATGACGCACCACCGCGACAATCCTGAAGCGACCGCATTCGACCAAATCGTCGAGGACGCAGCTGAAGTGCGCGTTGTGCTTCATGCCGAGCAGAAAATCGGCACTCAAGCCCTGGCGCGAAAAGGATACGGCTGCGGAGACGTCCCTGCTTTCACGCCCGGTTGCGTTTGTGTGATAGTCGGTGATGGCGCTTCCATCGATGTGGCGGCGGTCCTCGACGGAACCACCCGCCAGCAGAATCTTTCTTGTCTCGACGAAATCGCCACACAGGCGATCCACATAGCTGCGCGCATCGGGCATCTGGCGTGGCCAGTCCTCTTGCCATGGCGGCTCGCTCAAGCACACGGAATCGCCCAGGCTGTCGATCAGCGCGCAGGTCAGAGTCGTGCCACTGCGCGGAATGCCGGTAACGATGACATCCATTGGAGGACTCAGTTTGCAACCGGCTCAATGCCGAGGCTACGGCTCAATTCCTCACACCAGGCACTGCGGAATGCCGCGAATGAATACGCCTGCGCGGTGTGTCGCCCGTTCGCAGCCAGCGTGGCACCGCCTGCGGGATCATTCACGACTGCGACCAGCATGTCGGCGATACGTTCGATTTGCGGATACGGCGCGACCAGACAATTCTCGCCAGGCTGCATGTAATGCCTGCCGCCGTAACCGTCGTAACCCACCACCAACGTACCCAGCGCCATCGCCTCCAGCGGCACCAGTCCGAATCCTTCGGCCGCCGACAGGGTGAGCAGGTAGCGTACTTCTGCCATGCGCGCGAACAACTCCTTCTGCGGCAAAGCGCCCCCGGCGAGCGGATCGGCGAATTCGATTTCCGGCGCCCGCCGGCCCACGATTTCCCGCAGGCGCGCGAACGATGCATCCCAGACTTCCGGCAAACCCTTGCGATACGGCAACAGGCGCAGTGGCGGGCGATCTTCCCACGCCATGGCAGGAGGCAAGGCTTCCAGTTCGATGTACGGCGCGATCGTGCGCGCGTGCAATCCATAAACGTCGCGCAGGAATCCGCAGACGAAATCGCTGGCGGCAACGTAATGCTGGAAACGCTGATCGAGCAGGCCAAACGTGTTGAATCCCTGCACGTAACACAGCTTGTATCCGGGCAGGCGCAGGCCGAATTGATGCGGGGAAAAACTCGGATTGGCGATGAGGATGTCGTCGTCGCCAATCTCGGCCTCCATTTGGGCCAGGCCAATCTGCGGCATGCGCAGGTCGCAGGCATGAATGCCGTGCAGCGGTGCTTCGCCGGCGATTTGCACCGCCACGGCGGGAATGCCGAAGTCGCGTTCGAGGATGCAACCCAGCGCGTAGGCCATGCGCGTACCGCCGTTCGGCAGATAAGCGCCGACCACATACGCGCGTCGGTATCGGCGAGTGTCGGTCATTGCGTGATCACGGTTTCGATTGCGCTGACACGGGTGCGGAAGCCGGTTCGTCGAAATCGGATGCACTGATGCGATCCGGCGCGGGCGGCAATGGCCGGCGCACGCGCGGCGGCGCCGGCGACAATTGCGCCTTGGACTTTGGCGGCGGCGCAGGCGGCGCCAGCAGGCTCACGCTGCCCGCAGCGGTGAATCCATTGCGCCCGTCCGCCACGTACACGTTGGCGCGAACCGACCCGGGCACGAGGTTCAGTGCAAACTGGCGATCACGCGCCTGATAGTGGTGCGAGGCCACGATAGCGCCGTCCTTGTCGATCCAGTCGACACTGACATCGCCACCGAAATCGGAAGCGGGTATACGCACCAGTACCTGCGTGTTCCAGCGCGAACGGTCTACATTCATCTGCAACGGGCCTTGCGGCCGGTCCAGGATCAATGCGGGATCACCAAGCAGGTTGTAGGTTTCGACGAAATCGCGATCCGCGATGTGCGCCTTGGCGGTGACGATCGCGCTGCCAATGCGGTTCCCGGGCTTGAGCAGTTCATCGATCAGCCATTTCGAGTAGGCCGGGTTGGGCGAGTTCTTCCATGATGCAGCAAACACGGCGACCGCGCCCTTGTCGGCCTCGCGCAGGAAGCGCACGCCGATCGAATCGTCGCTGGGATTGTCGAACGGCGCGGAAAAACACGTCATCGCCAACACCATCGGATAGCGTCCGGCATTGGTCAGGGCGCTGACGTCCTCGAGCGAAAACAGGTCGCCCATCGGCCCGACGCGCCAGATGTACGAACCGCCGTGGCCGAGAAAGTGCACCAGCAGGCTGCCCTTGTCCATGTCCTTGCGCAGCGCGCTGCGCGCCTGTTCGTAATGCTCGCGATTGGTGTCGTTGAAATCGGTGTAGATGCTGCGCGAGACGAAGCCTCTGGCATTCAACTCCGATGCCAGCTTGTCGGACTCCTGCTTGAACGAGGCTACTTCGCTGGTGCTGATGAAAGTGATGTCGCGACGCCAGGTTCCGCGCGCCGGCTTGAGTTGATAGGCGATCGTCTTGTCGACAATGCCCTTGAGCTCGGCCGGGTTGACGACCGGGAAGCGCCCGACCGCCACGCGCGGATGGAAATCGCCGGGTTTCGGATCGCCATACGCGTTGTCGCTTGCGCCCTGGCCTTCGGCGGTGGGGAATTGCCAGGTCGGGATCAGGTTGCGCGCGCGCATAGCCGGATCGGAATAGGCCGACGTCACCATTCCCGCAAAACCCTGTCCATTGAGCACTTCGCCCGCTGGCGGCTGCGGCGTGAGCAGGTACGACGCGCCGCTGAGCGCGCCGTTGCGCGCATCGTGGTGAATGGCACTGCTGGCGTCGCCCACGAGCAGGAGGAACCGCGGTTTCAGTGTCCAGTGCGAACGGCCCCAGGCAACGAAATCACGGATCGCGGATGGATGCGCGATGCCGCCATTGAACTGGTCGTAGATATCGTCGACGTCGACCACGTCAACACGCAGGCCGTGGGCGCGGTGATACGCGGCCAGCGGCTGGATGCCAGCGAGCAGCGAAGGATGCGCGACGATCAGATAATCATATCCAGAATCGGCGTAGCCGGGATCCGCTGCGCGAAGTTGCTTGCTGGCGACCGCGCGCACCAGCGTCGGCGCATGCGCCTTGCCGCCGAACACGGGATACAACTCGACATTCGCCGGCGCGCTGGCGGCGCGCCACCGGTCCTTGCCGATCTGCGTGGCGGCACGCACGCTGCCGTCGCTGCCGAACAGCTCCGGCGCGCCTGACACCGTAGACGCGAATTGAATCGTACCGTCACTGCTCGCTGAAAACGCAGAGGCGTCGCCGCCAAACTCGCCGCGGATCGCGTAATCGGCTTCCAGCCAGTTCAACATCACGACGTCGACGATAAACCCGTCGGGATTGCCCGGCAGCGGCCGCCGTACCACTTGCAACTCCAGTTTGTTCGCCTGCTCGCGCAGCACTCCCGCCGGCACGCCCAGATCGCGACGGATTTCCTGCCGCCCGTCCCAATCCAGGGTCTGCAACAGCTTGCCGTTCAGGCGCACCTGGATCGTGTGATCGGACACATGCCGTTTCGGATCAGGCTGGACGCCGATCGCCGATACGCCACGCAGGTCCAGGCGCAGCGTCGCGGCCTTGCCGCGCGCATCGAAGTCCGGCAAATCGAATCCGAATTCAAAGGGCTTGGGATCGATTGGCGTGAGCTTGGCCCATTGCCACACGTCTGGCTCTTCGAACGGCTTCATCTCGTTGCTGCCCAGCCGCAGCATGAGATTCTCCTGTTCGAAATGCACGCGCCGGCGCAATGCTGCCGCCGCGCCGGGACCGGCCGCGGGAATCTCCTTCAAGCGCGCATGCGCGCCGGGCGCGGCGCCGAGTTGGTAGGCGTTGACGCTGGAATACCCGTCGAACCAGCTCTCCGGTCCGTGCAGCATCTGCCCCAGCCACTGGAT
>JAFEFD010000133.1 GCA_018240765.1 Pseudomonadota bacterium
AATGCATCAAGCAATTGCGCCAGGGTCTGCGAATGGGTGCGTGGCCTGGCGCGCCGATACAGCCAGCCCGCGCGCCGCGCCAGCGCGAACATCGAGCGCGGGCGGCGCAGCGCGCCGAGCTGCAACGGCTGCAGGGGTTCCGGCAAGCCGGCCTCGCGGCAGGCCTGTTCCAGAATCAAGGTGTCCGACAATCCGTAACGCTCGGTGACGTAGATCACCGGTTTTGCAGCGTCGATGACGGCACGCACGTCCTGCGGTTCGCGACGAATCGTCAGCCACGGTTCCAGCACGCGGCCGCAGGCGCGCAACCACCACGCGGCGCGCGGCACGGACGTGGTTTGATCCGTCATGGGTGCGGGCGAATCCATGCCGTCATTGTACGGGACTGCCGGATTCAGAAACCGTTGAGCGGCCGCAGTGGCCCGCGCCGTGCGGGCCGAATCGGGTTGCGCGACAAGAGTATGTTACTTGCCGGAATCCACCGGCGGTTCGGCAGATTGCGCCGGCTTGGCCGCGGCGACGGCAGCCTCGGCCTGGCGCTTCTTCCACTGTTCGATTGCATTCTTGCCGTACCAGCGGCCGTCGACCTTGACCATTTCGGCTTCGGTCGTGAACGGTTTGTCGAACGCGGTGTAGCTGACCGTGACCTTGGCGGTGTCGCCAACCGCGGGCGCGGCCTGCACCTTGATCGAATCCAGGGCCTTGTCCACGTTCAGTCCGTACACGCCAAGCACGGATTTCACGCCGGCCAGCACGACGCCGGCCTTTTGCATGCCCTGGTCGTAACTGAGCGCGCGCGCCTCGTCGACGGACTTGAGGTTGAGTGCGCGCGCGGTCTTGCAGATCTCGGCGATCGCCGCCTTGACCAGCGCCGGATCGGTGAACTTCGTCGTCTGCGCCCACTGCGCGGTGGCGTCGAGCAAGGCATCCGCCTGCTGCTTCTGCGCATCAGTCATGTCCTTGCTTTGTGCAATCGCGCTCTTGGCGAAACCCTGGCCCATGGCGATCAACATCGGCATCTGCTGCGCGGACTGCTTGTCGAATTCGGCAAGCTTTGGCTCGATCTGCGCATACATCTTCGCCTCGGCGTCCGGCGCGGTGAGTTTGGCCATCTGCTCGGCGAACTGCTTGCGGTCTTCGTCGGTCACTGGCTCGGCATTCATGTCCTTGCCCCAGTCCGCCTTCATCTTGGCGACTTCCGCGGCGGGCAGGGAATTGTCGATCAGCGCGGCGACGTTGTTGTCACGAAGGGCCTTGATCGATGCCGCAACGGCGGCGTCGGGTGAGACCGGCGCGGCTGCCGCGGCCGGAGCGGCCGGACTGGATGCGTTCTGCTGCTGGTTGCAGCCGAAACCGGCGGCCGCGAGCGCGGCGACAAGCGCGAATCGGACGAACTTGGTCATGACAAATCCCCAGGCGGTAGTGTGGGATGGCGACTGTAGTGAGCGCGCCGGCACAAGGCAAGCACGCAGATTGCGCCGGTCAGGGTGTGTTTAGTTCTCGCGCAACGCGGCGTGGATGGCCGCACGTGGGTCGGCACGCAATTTCTTGTCCGGATTGTGCTTGGTCAACGCCGACACCCACGAACCGTAGACCGGATTCGGCAAGGCGAACCAGCGCTCGCCGAACCAGCCGCGATACGGTGCGATACGCTCGGCGCGCGCCGCGTTATCCGCATCCGCGCCGTCGATGAAATCAGCGAAATTGTCGCCGAACATCGCGAGCACGCGGTATTTCTGCGCGACCAGCCGGCGCCGGCAGCCCTTGTCGGCAGATGAACGTTCCACGCAACCGGGTGTGGCGACTCCGCGGTTGAGCATCGCGCCATCGGCCAGCGGAAAGCCGTCTGCGACGAGATTCGCGCGGGTGGAATCGGCCATTTCCTCGTCGCGATTGCTGATGTAAAACACGGTCACGCCATGCGCGGCGGCGAACTTGGCGTATTCCAGGGCGCCGGGCAGGGGCTTGGCGGAAGCCTGCCGTACCCACGCGGCAAAGGCGGTCTTGCCGGAAGTCACGTTGTCGCGGACCAGGCGCGCCTCGAATGGCGAGTTGTCAAACACGGTTTCGTCGATGTCGACGATCACTGCGGCCGGCAGGCCGTGCGCATCGTTCGAGCGCTCGCCCCTGGACAGCGCATCCCAGTGCGGGTCGGCCAATGCAGCGAGCAATTGCGACTCGGCCATCTTGTAGATTCCGGCATAAACCAGATCATGCTCGATGCTGGTCTGCATCCAGGCCACTGCGTAGAGCAAATCGTTGCCGGCATACTTCGAATCGGCAGATGCACCGGCATGCATGGCCGGTTTTTGCGGTGCGCTGGCGCAGGCGCCGAGAAAACACGCAGTACACAACATGATGGAAAGCGAATGGCGCACGCGTATCCCGGCTGATGCGATCAACCGATTATTGCACGTTCAATTGGTTCGCAACGCCGCGCGCTTGGCAGCCTCGCGCTGCGCCTGCGGCAACGACCAGTCGTTATTGAAAAGTGCCGGCTCCCACGAGCCGTAAGTCGGATTCGGCAGCACGAACCAGCGGTCGCCGAACCAGTCCAGGTACGGCGCGACGACCGCCGTGCGGCCGGCGGGCGTATTTGCCAGCACATCCACGAAATCACCGATCTGGTCGCCAAACTGCATCAGCACGCGATGGTGCTCGCCGATCAGCCTGCGCCGGCAGCCCTTTTCCGTACCGACCTGCTCGCAGCCGGGCACGACCGTGCCCAGTCCGAGAAAGCGGTCCGCGCTGTCCACCGGCAGGCCAGCGTTGCGCAAATTGGCAAGCGTGACTCCGTCCAGATCCTTGGCCCGGTTGGACAGGTAGAACACGGCCACGCCCTGCGCATGGGCGTGGCGGGTGAAGTCGACCGCTCCGGGCAATGCCTTGGCGCTGGCTTCCCGGCACCACTGCGCCCAGGTGACTTCGTTGTACACCCCGCCGTCGCGGACAAGACGCGCCTGGTAGGGCGAGTTGTCGAGCACGGTCTCGTCGATGTCGAGGATTACTGCCGGCGGAAGGTTTTTCGGCGGCGCATCGCGCTCGTCATGCGGCAGTGCATCCCACGACGCATCGGCGAGCGCGGCGGCGAGTTTCTCGCGCGCAACCTTGTAGGTTTCGCGCAGGATCAGGTCGTGCTCGACGGCCGTCTGCGTCCACGCGACGGCATTGAGGTTGTCGTCGGCACCAGACTTCGCGGCAGAGCCGGCGCTCGGCTTTTGTGGTGCGCCCGCGCAGGCGGCGAGCAGCGTGGCGCACAGCAATGGAATCAAGCGACGCATCATCATGGCAAATCTCCGGGACGAGCAATGGTAACCCGCGTTTGTTGTCTTCATGTTACTGCGTTGAAGCGCCTTATTGCGCAAACATCCGGGCAAGTCGCGCGATGTGCGCGGCGGCGGTTTCGTGTTTGACCTGTGCATCCTGCTCGGCGTCGCGGCCGTCCCAATGCAAATCGCCCTGCGGCAACTCGGCAAGGAAACGACTCGGTTCGTTGGCGACGATCTCGCCATAACGTCGCGAACGCGCGGCATACGCCAGGCACAAGCGTTCCTTTGCGCGCGTAATGCCGACGTAGAACAGGCGGCGCTCTTCATCCAGACGGCCTTCGTCGATGCTCGCCGCGTGCGGCAACGTGCCCTGCTCGACGCCGATCAGGTACACGAATTGGAATTCCAGGCCCTTGGCCGAATGCAGGGTCATCAGGCGCACCGCATTGCCGGATTCGTCGCGATCGGCGTTCGTGAGCAGGGCCAGTTGTGCAGCCAGATCGCCGGCGCGGCCGCCGTTCCTGCCCATGGCGCGGAACCACGCAGCCAGTTCGGCGATGTTTTCAAGCCTGCGCGCGCGCAGGGATTCTTCCTTCGTCTCGGCGCGGATATGCGCCTCGTAACCCGTGCTGCGCAGGATTTCATCGACGAGGTCGGCTGCCGAAAGCGTGCGCATCGCCGCTGTCAATTCGTCGATCAGGTGTGCGAATCCGGCCAGCG
>JAFEFD010000134.1 GCA_018240765.1 Pseudomonadota bacterium
GCGGCAACGCCCAGCGCCAGCGCGCAGGCGCCGGCCGTCAGCACGCCCGGTTTCCAGCGCGGCATGACACCGAACTCGATGCGACGCGTGAGGAATTCGACGAGTCCCGCCACGGCCAGCAGCAGGCCGAATGTCGGCAGGTAGTTGCGATGTTCGAAGTACAGCTCCAGTGGAAGGAAGCTCGACTCGATCGAATGTGCGATGAGGAAAAAAAACCATCCGGCGAAAGCACTGGGCGCGCGCTTGCGCAGGGCGATCGCGAACGCGGTAATCGCGGCCAACGCCAACAGCGCGAACAGGGTGGATGGCGGAGACAGGAGTCCCGTGGATACGGCGAAATCGTCGTTGAACACACCCATGGCCTGGCCACGTGGAAGCAGCAGCGCCCCGACGTAGTCGAGCAATGCCCGGCCTTCCGAAAGCAGACGCTGCGGCAATGTGAAATCTCGAATGGCGTAGCCGCCAAGAAAACGATCCGGGCGCAGCGCAAAAAAGGCCGCCGCCAGCGCGGTGGGTACGATCAGAAACACGCTGTAGAAGATGGCAAGAATGGGCTTGGCGCCGGATTGCCTGTGCTTCGCGCGGGTTTCGTGAAAGTAGGCGAGCTCGAAGATAAGACACAAAGCCGGCGCGACGGCCGCGTTTTCCTTGCCCAACAGGCCGGCGATCAGGAGTAATGGGAACCACACGAACAGTCCGTAGGCGGCGCGACGCGTGCGGCCTTGTTCCAACGCCGTGCGCGCCGCAAGGTAAGTCCACACTGCTGCCAGCGTGAACAATGTGCTGACTTGCGCCATGCGCTGTACGGCATACAACACCGTGCTGACGTTGAGCGGGTGCAGCAGCCACACGGCTGCAAGCAGCGCCGCCGCAAGATCCGCATGCAGACGCAGATGCGGATCGCGCGCCAGGGCGCGGCGCAGCATCTGCCAGCCAACGAAACCGCAAAGCAAATGCACGAACAAGTTGCCGAGCTTGAATGCGAAGGGATCGTAGCCGCCGGCCCAGGCGCTGAGCATCAGCGTGGCCATGGACAGCGAGCGGCCGAACAGGCCGGAGCCATTGCCCAGCAAGGCATGCTGCCAGGTGTTGTCGCCATGCAACCATTCGAGGATGGGGTCAAGGTTGTTCGCGTCATCCAGCACGAACGGGCCGTAAAGGCCAGTCCAGTACACCAGCACGGTCACCAGCAGCGCCCCGGCGAACAACCA
>JAFEFD010000135.1 GCA_018240765.1 Pseudomonadota bacterium
CATACAGCTCGCCGTCGATGTTGAACACCGCGATCGGCACGTCGCCGTCGTAGACGACCTTGTACTCGCCCGGCAGCAAATCCGATGTCGCGCACACGCGTACCCAGCGGATCACAGCGGTTTCTCCAGAATTTCAAAGCGAAGATCGTCGCGCTTGGGAACACCGAATCGTTCATCGCCATAGGGAAACGGCTTGAATACTCCCGTGCGCCGGTAGCCGCGGCGCTCATACCAGGCGATGAGCTCGTCGCGCACGGAAATCACGGTCATTTCCATTTTTGTACATTTCCACTCATCGCGCGCGATACGCTCGGCCTCGCCCAGCATGCGCTTGCCGATGCCCACGCCTTGGCGCGTCGGATGCACCGAAAACATGCCGAAGTAGCAGGCCACGCCTTGCTTTTCAATATGTGCGCAAACCACCAGGTCGTCGAACGATTCGCCGAGCAGCACGCGGCTAGCGGGCTTGGCGATGATTTCCTCGACGCCTGCCGCATCCACGCGCTGACCGTCGAGCAAATCCGCTTCGGTGGTCCAGCCCTGGCGGCTGGCGTCGCCACGGTAGGCCGATTCGACCAACGCTACGATAGCCGGAATATCCGCCACGCTGGCGGTTCGGAATGCGAGCAATGCTTCGGCCACGTCTGACTCGGACAATCCCATCGGCGCCTATCCGAGCAATTTGCGCACGCGCGCGATCGCGGCGACGAAGGCATCGACCTCGGCGCGCGTGTTGTAGAACGCGAGCGAAGCGCGCGCTGTCGCCGGCACGCCATAAAACTTCATCAACGGATGCGCGCAATGATGGCCAGACCTGACCGCGACGCCTTCCTGATCGAGCAGCGTGGCAAGATCGTGCGCGTGCGCGCCTTCGATCAGGAACGACAGCACCGCCGCCTTGTGCTTCGCCTCGCCGAACAGGCGCAGGCCCGGAATGGATTTCAGCGCGACGGTCGCGTACTCGAGCAATTCATGCTCGTAGGCGGCGATGCGCTCGCGGCCGATCGATTCGACGTAATCCAGTGCCGCGCCGAGACCGGCGAAACCCGCGATGTTCGGGGTGCCGGCCTCGAACCGGTGCGGGGGATCGGCAAAGGTCGTGCCGTCGAAACTCACCGTGCGGATCATCTCGCCACCGCCGAAGAACGGCGGCATCGCAGCGAGGTATTCGCGGCGCGCCCAGAGCATGCCGGTGCCGGTCGGGCCGAACAGCTTGTGTCCGGTCAGCGCATAGAAATCGCAGCCCAGCGCCTGCACGTCGATCGCCATGTGCGGCGCGGCCTGCGAGCCATCGACGAGCAACGGGATTCCGCGCGCGTGGCAAGCCTTTGCCAGTTCGCGTACCGGATTGATCGTGCCAAGCACGTTCGAGACATGCACGACACCGGCAAGCTTCGTGCGCGGAGTCAGCATCTCGATGAAGCGTTCGACGATCAATTCGCCTTGCGGCGTGATCGGCGCGGCCTTGAGCGTCGCGCCGGTGCGCTCGCACACAAGCTGCCACGGCACGATGTTGGCGTGGTGCTCCATGGTGGTGACGAGGATTTCGTCGCCGGGCCTGAGGCGCGGCAAGGCGAAACTGTAGGCGACCAGGTTCGTCGCCATCGTGGTGCCGCTGGTCAGCACGATTTCGTCGCGCGACGGCGCGTTGACGAAACGCGCCAGCTTGTCGCGCGCGCCTTCGTAGGCGCTGGTCGCTTCAGCGCCGAGTGTGTGCACGGCGCGCGACACGTTGGCGTTGTGTTCGCGATAGAACGTGTCGACCGCCTCGATCACCGCCTGCGGCTTCTGCGCCGTGTTCGCGTTGTCGAAATAGATCAGCGGCTTGCCATTGATGCGCCGCGCGAGCAGCGGGAAATCCGCGCGGTAGCGCAGCGCATCGAACGATAGTGCATCCGGCGCGGCGTTCATTCGCCAGCGTCCACCTGTTGCGGGAGATGCGCATCGAGCAAGGCCTCGAACGGTCCGCGCAGGTCGGTGGTCTCGATGCGTGAAAACGCGGTGCGGCAGAATCCGGCGATCAGCAAGTTGCGCGCCGCCGCCAGCGGCACGCCGCGCGAGCGCAGGTAGAACAAGGCGCGCTCGTCGAGCTGGCCTACCGTGGCGCCGTGGCTGGCCTTGACCTCGTCGGCGTAAATTTCCAGCACCGGCTGCGCGTCGATTTCGGCATGCGGCGAGAGCAGCAGGTTCTTGGTTTCCAGGCGCGCGTCGGCGCCGTCCGCACCCGGCGCAACCGTGATCGCCCCGTGCAGGATTCCGCGCGCGCGGCCATCGGCCACGCCGCGCCAGAGCACGTCGCTGACCGTGTCGCGCGCTGCGTGGCGCACATCCAGGTGCACGTCCACGTGCTCGCGGCCGCGCAATGCGAACACGCCGCGCGCAGCGAGCTGCGCCTTGGCCCCCGCGAGTTGCGCATCGATGTCGAAACGCTGGAAGCGTCCGCCGCACAGCGCGTGCGTGGCGCCAAACGCAGAGCCGGCGCCAATCGTTACCCCCACGCGCCGGACCAGCGAGGCAGAACCCGGCAGATCGCCAAGCGTCGCCGTTTGCAGGCTCGCGCCGTCGGCAATCGTGAAGTCCGAGGCAAGCGCGCCGAGCATGTCCGCGCCTTGCGTGCCGACATGCTGTTCAA
>JAFEFD010000136.1 GCA_018240765.1 Pseudomonadota bacterium
ATCATGCGCAACGCCGCCGCGACGAGTTCGCTGCGCGCGCGCGTGAGCGGCGTACCGGGCGCCGCTTCCGGCCGGCAACGCAGGCACGGGCGGTAACCCGCGCTCGCCGCGGCGGCCGCGTTCGGGAAGTATTCGACGTTGCGCGCGTGCGCGGTCGGCGCGGGACATACCGGGCGGCAATAGATGCCAGTCGTGCGCACGGCAGTGAAAAACAGGCCGTCGAAGCGAGCGTCGCGAGTCAGGCGAGCCTGTTCGCAGACTTTGGGATCGAGGGCTGCTGGCGTGGACATGGCGGCAATCCTAATCCCGCCGTCGCACCGAAACTAGCCGTTTTCGGCCATGGATGCCGATTCCCTGCAATTCCCGGCGACGCTTAAATCCAGCGCAAGGCGGAAGCGATGATCTCGCGCGCACCGCTTTGTGCGCAGGTTCCATGCGCGATCAGCAACCGCTCCGGATTCCATTCCAGCACTTTCTTCAGCGCCGCCCGGGCGGGCCCATGCCGCAGAAAGCTCGAGCGCCAATCCGGCGGCGTGCCGCCATGCTCTCCAACCAATCCGCCGAGTTTCATGACCAAGCCTTTCCAGCCGGAAACGCTTGCTTCGGGGAAGCGCTGGATCAGATCTCCAATGATCGCGGTGCGCGAAGCGCGATGGAAGAAAACAACTTCGTTCATCGCGAATGAGCCGCTGAAAACGGCCTGATCGATGTCCTGCTTCCAGGCGAGCGGTGGTTCATCGCCGAGTTCAGCATTGAAATGCAATGCCTTCTTCTTGCGCGCAAGGCCGGGCGGCGCATAAAGTTGTGCGTCCGGCCAATGCTCCGCCCAAGCTTGCAGAAACAGGTGATGCAGCTTGTTCGGCGAGACGATGTAGTGCACCGCTCCGATGGACTGCACCGCATCGGCAATTTCCGGCGTGAGCGCGATCGGCGACCACACCCAGACGCTGCCATCCGACAGGCGCGCCACCGCCATGCGCGTGGGATACGGAAAGCCGGCGAAAGAAACCGTGGGTCCTTGCGCGACGTAAAGGGACGATCCGAACTGTTCCAGCATTTCGACAGAATACTACGTCGCTGCGTCGCGCAAGCCGACGCTCGGTCGTCAAAATCCGAACTTCAAGAACCCGCCGTCGACCGCCAGGATTTCGCCGGTGATGTAGCTCGCCGACGGCAGGCACAGGAACGCGGCGGCGGCGGCGACTTCTTCCGGCTCGCCGATGCGCGCGAGCGGCGTGCGTTGCAGCACTTCGTCGAGGTAATCCGGATCCGCGAGCGCACCTTCCGTGCGCTGCGTGCGGATGTACCACGGCGCGACCGCGTTGACGCGGATGCCGTCTTCGGCCCATTCGCAGGCGAGATTCTTCGTCAACTGCCCAAGCGCGGCCTTAGCTATGCCGTACGGCGCGCCGGTACGCACATGCGTCATGCCCGACACGGAGCCCATGTTCACGATCGCCGCGTTCGCGTGTTCGACCAGATGCGGATGCGCGAGCCGGCACATCGCGAATGCGGATACGAGGTTCGCATCGATCAGCGCGCGGACTTCGTCTTCGCTGTATTCGAGCGCGGCCTTGCGCTGGTTCGTGCCGGCATTGTTCACGAGTAGTGACAGCTCGATGTCGAGATCGGAAAGCCAGTCGAAGATTTCCAGTCGTTGTTCGTGATCGGATACATCCGCTGCAAACGCGAGGATCTCACGTTCGGGAAATTCCTCGGCCAGTTCCGCGCGCGCGGTTTCCAGGTGCGCTTCGTCGCGCGCGACCATCAACACGTCCGCACCGAGCGTCGCGAACTCGCGCGCGCAGGCGAGGCCGATGCCGCGGCTTGCGCCGGTGATCAGGCAGGTTTGACCGTCCAGACGCCAGCGTGCGGGGTTCTTCGCCATGCTCGCCTTGAAGTGCGGAAATCCTCGGCGCAGACTGTACGCAATTCACCGGGAGATCGCCATGAAAATCCTGCCATTCGCGCTGATCCTCACACTTGGCCTGACCGCCTGCGGCGCTGACGAACCGCCGCCGCCAAAAGCTGCCGCTGCGCAACCGGCGCCGCCGTTGCCGGACTCGAACGTGTTCAGCAGCGACGTCAAAGCGCTGCAAAAAGCCAAGGACGTGCAGAAGACCGTCGATGAGCAGAAAAAGCAGCAGGATCAGGCGATTCAGGACTCCGGCGGCTGAGCGTCACTGCATCGCGCAAAAGCAATACGCATACACACCCAGCTTGCCGTCGCGCGCGCTTTGCAGCAGACGCAACTGCTCGCGGATCTGCGGCGTATCGAGCAATCCGAGCG
>JAFEFD010000137.1 GCA_018240765.1 Pseudomonadota bacterium
ATGTCCTGGCCCTGGCTTGCTCCGGTCTTCACCGGCTGCTGTTTCACGCTGCGATCCGCATTGACCACGAACACATACATGCCGTCGGCGCCGCGTTGCAATGCAGCGCTGGGAACGATCGTCGCCCCGATCAGCGTGGTCAGATGCACGCGCACGTTGACGAATTGGTTCGGGAACAGGCTCTCGTCCACGTTGGCGAATTCGGCCTTGGCCTTCACCGTGCCGGTCGCCGTGTCGATCTGGTTGTCCAGGCTCGCCAGCGTGCCACTGGCCAGTTCCGTGGTCTTGTCGCGACTGAGCGCGTCGACCTTCAGGCTGGCGTCATTCATGTGCTTGAGCAGTTCCGGCAAGTTGTCTTCCGGAATGGTGAACAGCACATCGATCGGCTTGAGCTGGGTGATGGTGACAAGCGTGTCGCTGGTCGTGATCGTGTTGCCCGCGTCGACCGCGCGCAGTCCGACGCGGCCGTCGAGCGGCGCCACGATGCGCGCGTAACCGAGGTTGAGGTTCGCGCTGTCGATCTGGCCGTGGTCGGATTTGATCGTGCCTTCGTATTGCGCAACCAGCGCCTTTTGCGTCGCCAGCGTCTGCTCGGGGATCAGACCCTGCGGCGCGACATCCTGGTAACGCTTCAGGTCTGCACGCGCATTGGCGAGCAACGCCGCGTCGCGCGCCAGCGCGCCTTGCGCCTGCAGCAAAGCGGCCTGGAATGGTCGCGGATCGACCTGGGCCAGTACGTCGCCCTGCTTCACGTCCTGGCCTTCCTTGAAATTCATGCTCTGCAACAAGCCATTGACCTGGCTGCGCACCGCGACGGTACGCAACGGCGTGACCGTGCCGAGCGCATCGAGGTCGATACCGATGTCGCCGGTCCGCGCGGTGGCCGTGCCCACCGGCATTGCCATGCCGCCGGCACCCATGGCGCTGCGGCCGCCAAAGCGGAATCCCGTCGGCACACTGGTGCGATGCGCAAGCCAGTAACCGCCGAACGCGACGATGGCGATGACGGCCAGGATGATCAGCAATGCGCGATTGCGCATGAAAAACGATTTTCTTGCTTGCATGAAAGTCGGCTCGCACGGGCGGGGCGCAGATGCGCGCGACTATAGCGCAGTCGTCAGGTGCGGAAAGTAAGCGGTTGTAAAACGCAAGGAACGAGGGCCAGGCCCGTTACTTCCGGCACACATGTCGGCAATTGAACGCCGAAGTGCCAAGCAACACACCTACAATGCACATCCAATGTCATTGGAGGATCGACGCGTGTCATTAGGCCGTCTTGCCACTATTTGCGCGCTTTGCGCGCCCTTGCATGCGTGGGCGTGCGCCTGCGGTTGCGGCGTTTTTGAAGTAGGCGGATCGGACATGCTGCCGCAAGGCACCGGCACGCAACTGTTCTATCAGTTCAGCTATCTGGACCAGACTGACAACTGGTCCGGTACGGCATCCGCGCCCGCCGCCGCCAACGACGACCAGCACATCCGCACG
>JAFEFD010000138.1 GCA_018240765.1 Pseudomonadota bacterium
GGTTACAGCAACAAGGAAATCGCCAATTCGCTGGGCGTGGCCGAGGGCACGGTCAAGAACCACGTTTCCAACATCCTGTCCAAGCTGGGCGTGCGCGACCGCACCCGGGCCGTGCTCAAGGCTTTTGAATTGGGCATCGTCTGATACTTGCCTGCCTTGTCACTCTTTGGCGACCTGATCGGCTAGATTGCTGCAGAGATTTGTTTCTTCAATTGCAGGGCTGCAATGGTGTAGCCGCCATCTCCCCCGTCAACGAAGTGGAAATGCTTTTCCAGGGACTGGATGAAACAGGTCATCAGGGCTTCTGTGGACGCATGCATGCCAAAGAAGCTTTCTCCATTCGCGAATGACTTCTCGAGAATCGAGGTAATTTGCCTTTTCTGCTCCGCAGTCACGTCCAGCAGCATGCGCAGGCAATCGTCGAACTTCAGGTAATCCGTGTTTTGGGTCAGTTGGAAAAGGTAACGGTAGACTTGCGAAGCGGTGTCGTTTTTCCTGGCTTTGATCGCGAGAGCCGCCAGTCCCGTGATCGCCATGGCCTTGAGCATTTGGAACAGGCGTCCGAGATAGCCTCGCGCCAGCATGCGCGCTTCGATCCACACGTCTGCCGGTGGCCATGCCGCCTGCAAGTTGCCGAGTGTGACGGGGGCCGCGTGGGGGGCAATCGCCAGGATTTCACGCAGGATTCTTTCGTACCTGATCGATGGCTCCTTCGCGGAGGGTCTCATTTTGATCAGGATCGTCAGGATTTCCCCGTGCTGGCTCGGTACCGGGTTCCAACGGCATTCCAATCCCTCGATGCTCCCGGCAGGGTTGGTTTTTGGCAGGGAATAATTGCCTTTCCCGGACTTCATTAGGGATTCGGCATAATCAATGCCGCCACCGGCAAACATGGCCTGGTAATTGTTTTTCGAAAGTTCGAGTTTGGCGATTCGAAGCGACTTGCCAGCATCATGGATCGCCTTTACCGGCATGATCATGACCCGCAGATCCAGGTTGAAGTGCTTGCGTGAGATGTCTTGGACGTATTGCAGAGAACGCGATACCGCTTCCGTTTTTTCGGGGGGCACAAGAAAGGTTGCCCCGTCTCCGCCGAAGACGTAAGGAAAATCCCGGCGTTCCATCGCATTGGTCGCTGCGATTATGCCCGCGGCGCCAACTACGTTGACCTGCTTGTAGCGCCCTGTCTGTATGGCCTTCGTCGAATCCTTGACGTCGGTCATGACGATGAGCCAATCCGCCGGGGCGGCGACGAAATGGTGGTCGCGAACGAGCTCGGCAGGGTCGGCGATGGGGCTTAGGGCTTCGTAGAAGTTCTTCATCAAGGAAGGCCTCGGCCCGCAAGTCTACGCCGTCTCTGATGTGCACCGTGCCGGCATTAACGAGGGTGACGCTGCGTTCGGCGACGGCCGGTTTCAGAACTGCCGTTTATGTCGGTTCGTCGCGTGTTCATTGATCGCCAAGGCAGGGCTCATATTCTATCGCGCCCGTACCCGGCTCGTGCGCTGCGGTTGTAGGCGCGTGTAAATCCGCAGGTGTTCTGGCAGGATAGCCTTCAGGCCCGATTGCAAGTAACATTTGTCGCCGAATTGGAGGGAGATTCCCGGAATGACCCGTTTGCTCGAAGTCCTCGTTGCTCTGGCCATCGTTTTCGTGTTGGCCGTCGTGTTCGCCATCGCCTTGCCGAGTCACGGCCATGTCGAGCGA
>JAFEFD010000139.1 GCA_018240765.1 Pseudomonadota bacterium
CTCTTCGCCATCGTCGTCAAGGAACTGCGCCAACTGCGCCGCGACAAGCTCACGTTCGCCATGATCGTCGGCATTCCGACCATGCAGCTGCTGCTGTTCGGCTACGCGATCAACATGGACATCCGCCACCTGCCCGCCGCCGTGCTCGACCAGGCGCGCACCGCGCAGTCGCGGCAGGTCGTCGCCGCGATCGCGCAGACCCAGGTGCTGGATTTCGAATACCTCCTGCGCACACCACAGGACATCGATACCCTGCTGCGTGAGGGCAAGATCAGTGCGGCGCTGGTGATTCCGTCGGATTTCGAGCGCCGCCTGATCGAACACGATCGTCCGCCGCTGCAGATCGTGGTCGACGGTTCGGACCAGACCGTGCAGCAGGCCGTGCGCCAGCTCGCCGCATTGCCGTTGCAAACGATGTTGAATCCCGCCGCCGCGTCGCCACCGGCCAATGCGGAGATCGTGAACTTCTACAATCCGGGCCGGCGCGCGCCGGTCAACACCGTGCCGGGATTGATCGGCGTCATCCTGACCATGACCATGGTGCTGTTCACGGCGATGGCCCTGGTACGCGAGCGTGAACGCGGCAATCTGGAATTTTTGATCGCCACACCCGTGTCGCCGACGGAACTGACCGTGGGCAAGGTGCTGCCCTTTGTCGGCATCGGACTGATCCAGGTGACTCTCGTGCTGCTGCTCGGCGTCGTCATTTTCCACGTGCCGATCAACGGCAGCCTCGCCGACGTCTATGTCGCCTCACTCGTATTCATCGTCGCTTCGCTGGCGCTGGGCGTATTCCTGTCGACGCTGGCGAAGAGCCAGTTCCAGGCCATGCAACTCGCGTTCTTCACCTTCCTGCCGCAGATCCTGCTGTCCGGCTTCATGTTTCCGTATGCGGGCATGCCGAAGCCGGCGCAGTGGCTGGCCGAGATTTTCCCGATGACGCATTTCATGCGCCTGATCCGCGGCATCCTGCTGCGCGCGGCGACGCTTGCCGACCTGTGGCCGGAGTTGGCTGCGCTCGGAGCCTTCATCGTGATTGTGCTCGGCATCGCCATCGCGCGCACGCGCAAGCGGCTGGATTGATTGCCAGGAAGAAGGGGAAGCGCTGCTCGGCCGTCCCTGGCCGAGTAGCGAGCCCTGACAATCAATGCGCCACGTACACCTGCACGGGCAGTGTCGCCCATGCCGGCAGCGGCATCTGCAAGCTGCCCTTGCTCGTCGCCAGCATCGCCTGGTATTTGCCGCCGCTGCCCGCGAAGCCGAATGCGAATTGCTCCGCGGTCGACCAGGTGCCCGGCACCAGGTTGCCGTTCGCATCGCTCACCGACAGGCGCATCAGCGACAGCGTGCCGATGTGCAAGGTATCGACCTCGAACACGACACGGCCGTTTGCATCCACCCCACGCAGCCAGGTTTGCGGAACGAACTGGCCTTGCGGTGCTGCCGCCGGATCCAGGGAGAGCGTGGACTTCGCGCTCATGCTCGACAGCGGCGTCGTGGCGGCGGCGTTTTGCGCGCCGTCGCCGCCGGCTTCGAAGCCATCGCGGAAGATCACGATCTGGGTGACCGGCGTGGTCGCCGTGTTGTTGGCCGGATTGCTGTCCGCCGGCGTGCCGTTCACGGTTGCAGTCGCGGTCATCGCGACCTGATCCGTCGTCAAGGACTGGTCGTCGTTGACGGTTGCGGCCAGCGTGTAGATGAGAACGGCACCCTTCGCGATTGTCGCCGTGTCGTTCAAGTCACCGCTGCCGTGGGATGCACACGTCGCACCGGGGAAGGCCACACAG
>JAFEFD010000013.1 GCA_018240765.1 Pseudomonadota bacterium
GACAACGGCATTTCCATCGATGGCGAGGTGCATGGCTGGTTCACCGACGACACGGCCAAACGCTTCGAGGCCTACGGTTGGGAAGTGCTGCGCGACGTCGACGGCCACAATTCCGAGGCAATCAAAGCGGCGCTGGTTTCCGCCGCGATCGATCCGGACAAGCCGACCCTGGTCTGCTGCAAGACCATCATCGGTTTCGGCGCTCCGAACAAGCAGGGCAAGGAATCCAGCCATGGCGCGGCGCTGGGCAAGGACGAGGTCGCCGCGGCGCGCGTGCAACTCGGCTGGAGCCATCCGCCGTTCGAGATCCCGGCGGACATTCGCGCTGGTTGGGACGCGAGGAAAAGAGGCGCCGAACGCGAAGCAGCATGGAATGCGTTGTTCGCAAAGTATAAAAATGCGCATCCCGGGCTCGCGACTGAATTCGCGCGACGTATCGCGGGCGATCTGCCGGCGGATTTCGACGCGAAGGCGAACGCGTACATCGCCGAATTGCAGGCCGACGGTCCGGTCGTCGCTTCGCGCAAGGCTTCGCAGATGGCGCTCGACGCCTACGGCCCGCTGCTGCCGGAACTGATCGGCGGCTCGGCGGATCTGGCCGGGTCGAACCTGACGATCTGGAAAGGTTCGAAGGACGTGAATTCGTCCGATGCCAACGCAAACTACGTCTACTTCGGCGTGCGCGAGTTCGGCATGAGCGCGATCAGCAATGGTTTGGCGCTGCACGGCGGCTTCATTCCCTACGACGCCACGTTCCTCGTGTTTTCCGACTACGCGCGCAATGCCGTGCGCATGTCCGCGCTGATCCCTGCACACGCGATCCATGTCTACACGCACGATTCCATCGGCCTCGGCGAAGACGGTCCGACCCACCAGCCCGTCGAGCATCTCGCAAGCCTGCGCCTGATTCCGAAGAACAGGGTCTGGCGTCCCTGCGACGCGGTGGAAAGTGCGGTCGCGTGGAAGGTGGCGATCGAATCGCGCGAAGGTCCATCGTGCCTCGTGTTCTCGCGCCAGAATCTCGCCCACCAGCCGCGCACGCCGCAACAACTCGCCGCGATCGAATTCGGCGGCTACGTGCTGCGCGAGGCGAAGAACGGCAAGCCGGATGTGATCCTGATCGCCACGGGTTCCGAAGTCGGCCTCGCGGTGCAAGCTGCCGATGCGCTGGAAGCCGAAGGCATTGGCGCGCGCGTCGTGTCGATGCCGTGCACGAACCTGTTCGACCGCCAGCCGCAGACCTACCGCGATGCCGTGCTGCCGCCTGCCTGCCGCAAGCGCGTCGCCATCGAGGCCGGCGTCACCGATTTCTGGCGCAAGTACGTCGGCCTCGACGGCCATGTCGTCGGCATCGACACGTTCGGGGCTTCAGCGCCAGCCGAGGCGCTGTTCAAGGAATTCGGCTTCACCGTCGACGCGGTCGTGGCGGCGGTCAAGTCGCTGCGCTGATTGCGACATGCGCAACCCGGGATTGCCCAAGGTAGCGATATTCGGGGTCGGTTCCATCGACGACCTGCCACCGAAGGAGCAGCTGCGCTCCCATCAGGCCGAGTCGTTCGAAACGGACGAGTTCGTGATGCGCGTGTTCGCGAGCGACGCGGATCTGGAGCGCATCCTGCTCGATTTCGATCCGCAGGCGATCGTCAGCATCGGCGAACTCGGGAATTTCCCGAAACTCCTGGCGGCGCCCTATTACGTGCGGCGCAAGTGGATCCACAAGAATCGCCCGGACGAACTGCACGGCTCGGACATTTTCCGCTGCTTCCTGATCGCGGCGATTCCGGAGACGCGCAAGGACGTGCCGCGCAAGATCAGCGTGTTCACGCCGGTATACAACACCGGCCGCGACAAGCTGCTGCGCGCCTGGCGCAGCCTGCGCGAGCAGACGTATGCCGATTGGGAGTGGGTGATCGCCGACGATCATTCCGACGATGCCGGAACGCTCGACGCCCTGGCCGAAATCGCGCGCGACTACCGCGTGTCCATGCACAACCTCAAGGCGCCGAGCGGCAACATCGGCCAGCTCAAGGGGCATCTGTGCGCGGCGGCGAGCGGCGACATCCTGCTCGAATTCGATCACGACGACGTGCTCACACCCGATGCGCTGGCGTGGATCGCCACTGCCTTCGAGCGCCACCCGGAATGCGGCGTCGCCTACACGAACTGGTGCGAGCGCTACGAGAACTCGGACCTTTGCCATCATTACGGCGATTTCTACGCGTTCGGCTACGGCCGTGCGCATTGGGAAACCCACGCCCGACGCTACGAGACGTTCGCGCCGGGCGAGGCGCAGTATCTCGTCCAGGATGCGCTGCATCTCAACGCGAAGACAATCCGCCACATCGTCGGCGTACCGAACCACATCCGCGCCTGGACGCGCCAGGCTTACGCCGCGGCCGGCGGCTACAGCACGCTGCACGTGGCCGACGACTACGAGCTGATGGTGCGCCTGTTCCTGACCACGCGTTTCGTGCACGTGCCGAAGCTGTGCTACATCCAGTTCTACAACACCGAATCCATCGGCAACGCGCAGAAAGTCCGCAACAAGGAGATCCAGCGCGTCGTGCGGTTCGTGTCCGGGGAATACGAGCGCCGCATCCACGAACGCCTGCTCGAACTCGGCGTGGACGACTTCGTCTGGAACGAAGCAGCGGGCTGCAGCGATTTCTCGCGGCCGAATCCGGCGCAGGAATCGCATTGCACGATCGTGCTCGCGTAGCGGTTCGACGCGGATCGCGTCAGACCAGCGCTACCTTGCGCATGCGCACGTTCATGCACACGACGCGCGGGCGCATCTCGAAGGTGTGCAGGTGTTCGATGTCGAAATTGCAGCGCAGCCCGGATTTCTTGCCGTAATCGTAAAC
>JAFEFD010000140.1 GCA_018240765.1 Pseudomonadota bacterium
ACGAGGCGCAGGATTTCCGCATCATCTTCGTCGAACAGGCTGCCGTCGCGGCGATTGATGACTTCCAGCGCGCCGATCGGTCCGCGTGCGTTGGAAAGCGGCGTGCACAGGATCGAGCGCGTGACAAAACCGGTCTCCGCATCCACGCGCACGTTGACGCGCTCATCGCGGCTCGCATCACGCACGATCTGGGTGGCGTTGTCGGCGACGCAGCGCCCGACCACGCCCTGGCCCACGGCGAGCTTGAGTCCGGTGATATCGACCGGGCCGACGCAGATGCGGCACTCGATCAGGCCCGCGTGATCGAGCAGGAACAGGCTCGCGGCTTCGGCCTGCATGAAATCGGCGATGCGCGTGACCGCCATGTCCAGGGTTTCACGAAGATCCAGCGATTGCGCGAGTGCCTGGCTCAGTTCCGCAAGAAAGCGCAGCGCGTGCCGCTCGCCATTACCCGCCGCAGCGAGCGGAACCGCGTTCACGGCGCGGGCGGCTCCGTGGCGCGCGGTTCATGCCGGCCGCGCGCGCGCGCGCGGCCCCACAGCGTGACGATCGGCCCGGACAGTGCGTACAAAGCGGCGATGCCGAACAATACGCGCGGCGGATTCACCGCCAGGCCGACGAAAACCAGCACGATCAGGATCAACCAGACGAACGGTACCTTGTCCGAACGCGGCCACGACTTGAAGCTGTAGTAGCGGAAGCGACTGACCATCAGCAAGCCGGCGACGATCGCCACGAACGGCGTGATGAACTGCACCTGCGCGCCAGTCAGGCCCAGGTCCAGCACCGTCCATACATAGGACATGACCAGGCCCGCGCCGGCGGGAATCGCCAGGCCCTGGAAAAAACGCTTGTCGGCGACGCCAACCTGGGTATTGAAACGCGCCAGGCGCAGCGCGCCGCAGGCGGCGAAAATGAACGCGGCCGCCCAGCCGAACTTGCCCCAGGCGGCGCCATGCTCCTTGAGCGACTCCAGCGACCACACATACAGGACCAGCGCCGGCGCGACCCCGAAACTGACCAGGTCCGAGAGCGAGTCATACTGCACGCCGAATTCGCTCTGGGTGTTGGTCAGGCGCGCGACGCGGCCATCCAGTCCGTCGAACACGGCCGCAACGAAAACCGCGATCACTGCATCGGCATACTGGCCGCCTATGGCGGCTATGATCGCGTAGAAACCGGCGAACATCGCCCCCGTGGTGAGCAGGTTCGGCAATAGGTAAATGCCGCGATGCGGTTTTGGCTGGCTGTCGGGAGCGTCCATCCGGATACCAAGTTCAAGCGTCGCCCGCAGTTTACCGCAAGGCTGCGCCGGAACACGCTTTTCCGGCAGACACCCTTGTGGCATAGTGCCTGCCGCAACAGGGGCAACATTGGGAACTGCCGGTCACGGCACGGAGAATTTCGATGAACCGCAAACTGGTGTTGCTGGTCCTGTCCTGTTTCACGATTGGCGCGTACGCGACCGATCAGCAGGTGTACAAGTGGACGGATGCCGGCGGTGTCGTGCATTTTTCCGACGCGCCTCCGCCCAAGGACGCCAAGGACGTGCAACTGATGCGGGTCAGCGGCAGTGACCGTCCGCGCAACGTCGACAGCTCGCCGAACGCAGAACCGGGCAGCAATCCGGAAGGCGGAAATGGCGGCGCACCTGCCGCTGCGCCTGCCGACCCCAAGGACGCCAACGCCAAGGCATGCGCCACGGCGCGCAACAATCTCGACCTGCTGCAGAGCAAGATGCCGGTCAGCGTGACCGGTGCGGATGGCAAGCCGATCCCGCTCGACGACAAGGCGCGCGCCGCGCAGATCGCCGCTGCCAATGCGAACATCGAGCTGTACTGCAAGCCGTAATCCGCCACGCGCGCAAGGCCGCGCGTTGCTTGCGTTGATCGTCCTGCTCGCGCTGGCCGCCGCGGCTTGGTGGTATTTCGCGCCGCACACCCTGCCCGATTTCGTGCAGCGCCGGTTGCCGGCATCACCATTGGCCAATCCGCCGCTGTACGAATGGCGCGACCCGCAGGGTCGTCTGCACGTGACCGACACCCCGCCCACGGACCGCCCCTACAAGACCGTGCATTTCGATCCGAAGGCGAATGTGCTGCCAAAGGGCGTGGCGCCAAACAAGTAACCGTGCTGTCGGCTGCTACAATCGCGGATTCTTTTCGCGACCTTTCGCCACCATGCGCCTGTCCAGATTCCATCTCGCCACCGTCAAGGAAGTTCCCGCCGACGCGGAAATCGCCAGCCACCGGCTGATGCTGCGCGCCGGCATGCTGCGCAAGCTCGGCGCCGGTCTTTACACCTGGTCGCCGCTCGGCCTGAAGGTGTTGAAAAAAGTCGAAGCGGTGGTGCGCGAAGAAATGGATCGCGCCGGCGCGCTGGAAGTGATCATGCCGACGGTGCAGCCGCGCGAGTTGTGGGATGAAACCGGGCGCTGGCAGAAGTTCGGCCCGCAATTGCTCAAGATCAAGGATCGCAAGGAAGCCGAATACTGCTACGCGCCGACCGCCGAGGAAGTCGTGACCGACTTCGCCCGCGGCGAGCTGAAAAGTTACAAGCAGTTGCCGGTGAACTTCTATCAGATCAACACGAAGTTCCGCGACGAGATCCGCCCGCGCTTCGGCGTGATGCGCGCGCGCGAATTCCTGATGAAGGATGCGTATTCCTTCCATCTCGATGAGGAAGGCCTCAGTCGCGAATACGACAACATGTACGC
>JAFEFD010000141.1 GCA_018240765.1 Pseudomonadota bacterium
GTCACGGTCAGCACCGGCCCGCTGTCCGCAGCGCGCAGCGCGCGGTCGAACGTCTTGTACAACAGCGATTCGCCGTCTGCGAGCGCCATGAACGGCTTCGGATACGCGCTTCGCGACACCGGCCACAAGCGCGTGCCGGCGCCGCCGGAGAGGATGACGGGAACGAGTTGGCTCATGTCGGCATTTTACCCGGCAAGCTCGCCGATCACGCCATCCAGTCCATTGCGCCAGTTCGGCAGGTGCAGACCAAACGCGTCGCGGATCCTGCTGCAATCGAGTACCGAGTAAGCCGGCCGGCGCGCTGGAGTCGGATATTCGGCAGTCGAAATCGGTACCAGCCGTGGCACGCGTGCGATGAGTCCCGCCGCCTGCGCACGCGCAAAAATCGCGCCGGCGAAGTCGAACCAGGTGCACTGCCCGGCCGCGCAAAGATGATAGGTGCCGAGCTGCATTTCGCGCGTGTCCGTGTGTTGCGCCAGCACCGCCGCCGTCGCCGCGGAAATCAGCCGCGCCGGCGTCGGCGCACCGTGTTGGTCGGCGACTATGCGCAATTCGTCGCGGTCGCGCGCGAGGCGCAACATGGTGCGCAGGAAGTTGTGCCCTCGAGCAGCATAGACCCAGGCCGTGCGCAAAATCAGATGATCGCAACCGGAGGCGCGCAGCGCGTTCTCGCCATCCAGTTTGCTGCGCCCGTAAACGCCCAGCGGCGCGGTGGCATCGTTCTCGTGATACGGCCGCGAACCGGCGCCGTCGAAAACGTAATCCGTGGAGAAATGCACGGCCAACGCGTTGTGCGCTGCCGCGTGCGCGCCGATTTCGGCCAGCGCCTGCGCATTGATGCGTTGCGCGAGATGCGGCTCGTCCTCGGCGCGATCGACCGCCGTGTATGCCGCGGCGTTGACGATCACGTCGGCCTGCGTGGAATCCAACGCGGCTGCCAAGGATCCCGGGTTGGCAAGATCGGCGGCAAGGCAGGCCACGCCGCCCGGCATCTTTCCGTCGCGCGAGGCGCAGACGAGTTCGCCAAGCGGCGCGAGCGAGCGAGCCAGCTCGAAGCCGACCTGACCGTTTGCGCCGAGCAGCAGGATTTTCACTTTGTATACTTCGGCAGCTTGTCGCGCGGCACGTCGCGCAGAAACGGCGCGCCTGTGTCCTTCTGCGACAGCAACGGCGCCGACAACGGCCAGTCGATCGCGATGTCGGCATCGTTCCAGCGGATCGCGGCGTCGGCGGCACGGTCGTACAGCGCCGTGCACTGGTAACAGAATGTGGCGTTGTCCGACACCACCGCAAAGCCGTGGGCGAAGCCTTCCGGAATCCAGAACTGGCGCTTGTTGTCAGCGGTGAGCATGGCTGCTGCCCAGCGCCCGAACGTCGGCGAGCCGGCACGGATGTCGACGGCGACGTCATAGACTTCGCCTTCAGGCACACTCACCAGCTTGCCCTGCGGATTCGGCCACTGGTAATGCAGGCCGCGCAGCACGCCGCGCGCGGAGCGTGACACATTCGTTTGCACGAAGCGCAGGTCGAATCCGGCACTTTTATACTTTTCGGCATGAAAGCTTTCGTAGAAGAATCCGCGCGCATCGCCGTGCACCTGCGGCTCGATCACGACGCATCCAGGCAGAATCGTCTCGACGATTTTCATGCTACCGGACCTTGCTTGACGAGCTGCTGCAGGTATTGGCCGTAGCCGTTCTTGGCCAGCGGCTTGGCCAGGCGCAGCACCTGCTCGGCATCGATCCAGCCATTCACATACGCGATTTCTTCCGGGCAGCACACTTTCAGGCCCTGCCGGTTTTCGATCGTCTCGATGTAGTTCGACGCCTCGACCAGCGATTCATGCGTGCCGGTGTCCAGCCAGGCGAAGCCGCGGCCGAGCTTTTCCAGCATCAGCGAGGAATCGTGCAGATAGCAACGATTAAGGTCGGTGATCTCCAGCTCGCCACGCGGCGACGGCTTCAGGTTGGCCGCAAAATCGCAGGCGCGCTGGTCGTAGAAATACAGGCCGGTGACCGCATAATTCGAGCGCGGCTGCGAGGGTTTTTCCTCGAGGCCGACGACCTTGCCGGCAGCATCGAATTCGGCGACGCCGTAGCGTTCCGGATCGCGCACCCAATAGCCAAACACGGTCGCCCCATGGCTGCGCTGCGCGGCGCGACGCAGCACGTCGGTCAGACCGTGGCCGTAGAAGATGTTGTCGCCGAGGATCAGGCAACTCGGCTGCCCGTTCACGAATTCGCGGCCGATGATGAAGGCCTGCGCGAGTCCGTCCGGCGAAGGCTGCACGGCGTACTTGATCGAAATGCCCCACTGCGAGCCGTCGCCAAGCAGCTGCCGGAACAGCGCTTGTTCGTGCGGGGTGTTGATCACCAGCACTTCGCGGATGCCGGCGAGCATCAGCGCCGACAGCGGGTAGTAGATCATCGGCTTGTCGTAGACCGGCAGCAATTGCTTGCTGATCACCTGGGTGAGCGGATACAGGCGCGTGCCGGAGCCGCCGGCGAGGATGATGCCTTTTGAAATTTGCGACATTGTGGAATTATCCAATCTTCAACCAGACACGCCAAGACGCTCGCCGCGATAACTGCCATCGAGCACGCGTGCGCACCATTCCTGGTTGTCCAGATACCAATCCACCGTCTTGGCAATGCCGCTCTCGAAGGATTCGGTCTGGCGCCAGCCGAGCTGCGATTTCAACTTGCCCGCGTCGATCGCGTAGCGGCGGTCGTGGCCGGGACGATCCTTGACGTAGCTGATCAGCGACTCGCGCTTCGTGCCGTCCTTCATCGGCCGGCGTTCATCGAGCAATTTGCAGATCGTCTTCACGACGTGGATGTTCTCGCGCTCGGCGTCGCCACCGACGTTGTAGACCTCGCCGGTGCGGCCGATCTCGAGCACGCGCCGGATCGCACTGCAGTGGTCACCCACATACAACCAGTCGCGCACATTGCGGCCGTCGCCATAGACCGGCAGCTTATCGCCGACCAGCGCCTTGTGAATCATCAGCGGGATGAGCTTTTCCGGAAACTGGTACGGCCCGTAGTTGTTCGAGCAGTTCGTGGTCAGCGTCGGCAGGCCGTA
>JAFEFD010000142.1 GCA_018240765.1 Pseudomonadota bacterium
CGAACTAAACGGACGCGGCAATCGGCGATTTCCTACAGACCCGATTCAGCGTTCCGGCATCATTGTGCGCCGCAGCTACGCCGCGCAATCGTGCCGGCGTAGACTCCGGCGGCAGCACCGCCACCACTGTCAGGAGATGACCATGAAGTTCGCCGTTACCACCCTCGCCTTCGTTCTTGCTGCCGCCGTTGGCAGCGCCTTCGCGGCCGAAACCGCCAAGCCGATGACGGCACAGCAGACCAAGATGAGTACCTGTTCCAAGGACGCCCACACCAAGGGCCTCAAGGGCGATGAGTACAAGTCGTTCATGAGCACCTGCCTCAAGGGCGGCGAAGCTGCCGCGCCGGCAACCGCCAAGCCCGCGGAAGCGGCCGCTCCGGCCACCGCCAAGGAAACCCAGCAGGAAAAGATGAAATCCTGCAATGCCGAGGCCAAGACCAAGGCCCTGAAAGGCGCAGCGCGCAAGACCTTCATGAGCACGTGTCTGAAGAGCGAGCATGAAGCAGCGCCCGCTGCACATTGATCGCTCCGCGTTTCATTAGCGCAAAAGAAACCGGATCTCGCGGTCCGGTTTTTTTGCGTCGATTAATCAGCGAAACCGATCCGTTGCTTCGATCAGCTCGTGCGTATTGCCCGGCTCGAAGGCCGAATGGCCGGCGTCGGGAACGATGCGCAAATCTGCCTCCGGCCAGGCGCGGTGCAGGTCCCAGGCGCTGCGCATCGGACAGACTACGTCGTAGCGGCCCTGCACGATCACGGCAGGAATGTGTTTCAGCTTGTGCGCATCGCGCAGCAGCTGATCGTCGCATTCGAAAAAGCCACCGTTGACGAAGTAGTGGCACTCGATGCGCGCGAATGCGAGCGCGAATTCGTCCGCGCCGGTGGAAGCGATGTAGTCCGGATTCTGCAGCAGGTAGCTCGTTGCGCCTTCCCAGGTCGACCAGACCTTGGCCGCAGCCAGGCGCACCGCCGCATCCGGATTCGTCAGGCGCCGGTAGTAGGCGCCGATCAGATCGTCGCGTTCGTGGGTCGGAATGTGGTCGACATAGGCTTCCCACGCATCCGGATAAATCGCGTCGCAGCCCTTTTGGTAGAACCATTCCAGTTCCCAGCGGCGCAGCATGAAGATGCCCCGCAATACCATTTCGCTTACGCGCTGCGGATGCGTTTGCGCATAGGCGAGCGCAAGCGTTGAACCCCACGATCCGCCGAACACCTGCCAGCGTTCTAGCGCCAAATGCTCGCGCAGGCGCTCCATGTCGCCAACCAGATCCCAGGTCGTGTTGTCGGTAAGTTCGGCATGCGGCGTGGAGCGCCCGCTGCCGCGCTGGTCGAACAACACGATGCGGTAATGCACTGGATCGAAAAAGCGCCGCGAGTTCGCACCGCAGCCGGCGCCCGGGCCGCCATGCACGAACACGACCGGCTTGCCGCGCGGATTGCCGCATTGTTCGTAGTAAAGCGTGTGCAAATCGGACACGCGCAGCGTGCCGCTGTCGAAGGGTTCGATTTCCGGATACAGGGCGCGAAGTACCATGGGCGTGGGTGCGATCCGTGCGGGAATGGCCGACTAGCATAGCGAACTGCGCATGGGCTTGCAGTTTTCACGGCCTGCGCGACCAACCGCGGCCAGGTTCGGCCGCGTCGAAATATCGCGCCCGCCCACGCCGTAGCGTAGGATACGAAACGCACGTTTGAACATTGGGGACGCGCAGTGACGGCGACGCAAACCGACATCGTGGTGATTGGCGGCGGACTCGCCGGCATCGTCACCGCGCTTGCAGCGTTGCGTGCCGGCCGTCGCGTCGTGCTGGTCGATCGCGACTCGCCCGAACGCTTCGGCGGACTTGCACTGTGGGCGTTTGGCGGCATGGCCCTGGTCGGCACGCCTCTACAGGCGCGTGCAAAGATTCCCGACACGCCCGAGGTCGCGCTGCGCGACTGGATCCGCTTCGGCGAACTCGATGCGGGCGACAAATGGCCGATGCAGTGGGCGCGCCACTACGTCGAGCATTCGCGTATGCAGGTGCACGACTGGCTGATTGGCGAGGGCATCCGCTTCATGCCGGCGGTGAACTGGGTCGAGCGCGGCCGTTTCGGCGAGGGCAATAGCCTGCCGCGTTATCACATCGTCTGGGGCACCTCGCGCGAATTGACACGCCGCATGATCGCCGCGCTGCGCGAAGCCGGCGCCGGCGGCAAGCTGACGGTTCTGCATCGCCATTGCGTCACGCAACTGGATCGTAGCGCCGGAAGAATCAGCGGCACCATTGCGCTCGACGGGCAATCCGGCGCGCAGGTGCGAATCGACGCGCCAGTCGTGGTGCTCGCGATGGGCGGCATCAACGGCAGTCATGAACAGGTTCGCGCGAACTGGCCGAAGGACAGGCCGATGCCCGCGACGATGCTCAATGGCGCACATCCATTCGCCGACGGCAGGCTGCATCACCACGCCGCCGGTTTCGGCGCGCAAATCACGCATGCTGGCGAGATGTGGAACTACGCCGCCGGATTTGCGCATCCCTATCCGCATTTCAGAGGGCACGGGCTGTCGACGATTCCGTGCAAGTCGGCGCTGTGGCTCGATCACACGGGCCGGCGCATCGGACCCGAACCGCTGGTCACCGGCTTCGACACGAATTGGCTATGCCGGCGCGTGGCCGAACAGGAAAGGCCCTGGACCTGGCATCTGCTCAACTGGCGCATCGCGATCAAGGAATTCGCGATCTCCGGCGCCGAACACAATGCACGCATCCGCGACAAGCAATTCCCGCAGTTCCTCATCGAAACCCTGTTCGGCAATCATCGGCTGGTGCGCCAGATGCAGAGCGAAAGTGCGGATTTCCTCGTCGACGACACGCTGGCTGGCCTCGCCCAAAAAATGAATGCGTTGACCGAATCGCATGACGTCGAACCAGCCGTACTGCAGGCCACAGCCGATGCCTTCGACATGAATTTCGCCAAAAGCGAAGCGCTTGAAAACGACGACCAGATTCGCCGCATCCTGCATGCGCGGCAGTGGGGCCCGGATCGCCTGCGCACGTGCAAGCCAGCGCCGTTGCAGATGCAAGGGGCGGGTCCATTCATCGCGATCCGCATGCAACTGATCACGCGCAAGAGCCTGGGCGGATTGCGCACCGACCTGCAAAGCCGCGTGCTAGACACGAACGATCAACCCATTTCCGGTTTGTATTGTGTCGGCGAAGCCGCCGGATTCGGCGGCGGCGGCGCCAGCGGCAAGCGCTCGCTCGAAGGCACCTTCCTGCCGGGCTGTATCCTTACCGCACGTGCCGCGGCGCGTTCGATCTGCGCTGGACGCCAGGAACCGGCATGAGTCTTTCCTATCCGGTAACCGCGCACGATTTTCGGCGTCTCGCCGAACGGCGCCTGCCCGGATTCCTGTTCGACTACATCGACGGCGGCGCCAGCGATGAATTGACGCTGCGCGCCAACATCGCGGATTTCGCACGCGTGAAGTTGCGCCAGCGCGTGTTGATCGACGTATCGAAGATCGATACCTCGGCCACGCTCGCCGGCGAAAATTGCGCGATGCCCCTTGCACTCGCGCCGGTTGGCCTGGCCGGCATGATGGCACGTCGTGGCGAGGCGAACGCGGCGCGCGTGGCCAGGGCCGCGGGCGTCCCGTTCACGCTGTCCACCGTCGGCATCTGTGGGTTCGACGAAGTGCGCGAAGCCGCTGGCGTTTCGCCGTGGTTTCAGCTGTACATGCTGCGCGATCGCGGTGTCGTCGAGGCATTACTCGACCGGGTCTGGGCGCAGGGCTGCCGCACCCTGGTCTTCACCATCGATTTGCCGCTACCCGGCGCCCGCCATCGGGATACGCGCCATGGACTCGGCATGCACGGTTTTCGCGCAGCGCTGTTGAGAAACGCGCAGGCGCTCACGCATCTGGAATGGGTGTGGCGCGTAGTCGTGCGCGGCCGCCCGCTGCAATTCGGCAATCTGGTCGGACATGTTCCGGATGCGACTGATTTCAATGCGCTGCGTTCGTGGATCGACACGCAATTCGATGCCAGCGTGACCTGGCGCGACATCGAATGGCTGCGCGGACGCTGGCAAGGCAAGCTGCTGCTCAAGGGCATCCTTGATGTCGATGACGCACGCGCGGCGGTGAACACGGGTGCGGATGGCATCATCGTTTCCAACCACGGCGGACGCCAGCTCGATTCGGTCGCATCGACCATCTCGAAACTTCCGCATGTCGTGCAGGCGGTCGGGCCGGATACCGAAATGCTGCTCGATGGCGGCGTGCGTACGGGCGCGGATATCTTCAAGGCGCTTGCGCTCGGCGCGCGTGGCGTGCTCATCGGCCGCGCATGGGCGTGGGCGATGGCAGGCGCTGGCAGCG
>JAFEFD010000143.1 GCA_018240765.1 Pseudomonadota bacterium
AACGCGTCGCCGGCGCCGGTGGTGTCGATCGTGTTCACGATTTCCGGTGCGAGGCGGTAATTGTCGGCATCGTCGCCGCGCCGCGTGTCGCCGTGCGAGACGAAGCAGCCCTGTGCGCCGAGCGTGATCACGACCGTTTCCACGCCGAGCCGGCGCGCCAGCGCGTGCAGTTCGGCGTCCCCGCGCGCGGCGAGCGTCGCCGCATCGACGTGCGTTTCGCCGATGCGCTCGAGCAGCAGCGCGAATTCGGTTTCATTCGGGGTGATGATGTCGGCGCGGCGCAGCAGGCTTGCGTCGATGCCGGCCACGGCCGGCGCGGGATTGAAGATGCGCGTGAGCCGGTGGCGTTCGCCCAGTTGCAGCGCTGTGGCGATGGCATCGAGGTTGTTTTCCGCCTGCACGAGCAGGATTTTTGCAGCGGCGAATGCATCGTCCTGCACGCGCACGAAGTCGGGAGCAAGCTGCTCGTTCGCGGCGAAGTTCACCGCGATCTGGTTGGCGCCGTTGGCGGCGACCACGATGCTCGATGCGGCGGTGGGATGATCCTTGTGAATCTGCCAGCGGCAGGGCAGGTTTTCTGCGCGCGCGAACTGCTGCGCGATCATGCCGAGGTGATCGTCGCCGATCGCGCCGATGAATGCGGTGGCGACGCCCTGCCGCAAACACGCGACCGCCTGGTTGAAGCCCTTGCCGCCGGGCCCGGTGTTGAAGCCGTGCGCACGCCGGGTTTCGCCGGGTTGCGGAAAGCGATCGACCAGCCAGGCGTGATCCTGCACGTAGCTGCCGACGACGACGACCTGCGCCATGGCGTCAGTGCGAGGGAACCGGCATTGCCGCCGCGCCCTGCGTGTGTTTGTGCTTGAACAGCGGCACGAACGCGATCGCCATGGCCAGCGCATACACGGCGAATGCGATCCAGATGCCGTGCCAATCCTTCACGCCGGCCGCATCCGTGTACCAGCGGTCGATCATCCAGCCGCTGATCGAACTACCGAGCACCGCGCCGATACCGTTCGTCATCAGCATGAACAGGCCCTGCGCGCTGGCGCGGATTTTCGGATCGGCCTGACCTTCGACAAACAACGAGCCGGAGATATTGAAGAAATCGAACGCCATGCCATAGACGATGCACGACAGCACGATCATCCACAGGCCCGGGCCGGGATCGCCGTAGGCAAACAGGCCGAAGCGCAGGAACCACGCCAGCATGCTGATCGTCATCACGGTCTTGATGCCGAAGCGCTTCAGGAAAAACGGTATCGTCAGGATGAACAGGGTTTCCGACACCTGCGAGATCGACATGATGATGGCCGGATAGCGGACCGCGAGCGCATCCTTGAAGGCCGGATTGGTGCCGAACTCGCCGAGGAAGGTGCCGCCGTAGGCATTGGTCAGTTGCAGTGCCGCGCCGAGCAGCATCGCGAAGAAGAAGAACACCGCCATGTTGCGATCGCGCAGCAGGCGGAACGAGGTCAGGCCGAGCACGTCGAGCAGCGAGCGGCTGTCAGTGCGGGTCATGCGCGGCCGGCAATGCGGCAGGCTGAACGCGTACACGCCGAGCCCGACTGCCGCGGCCGCGGCGACATAGAATTGTCCCGGCGAGGTTTCCAGGCCCAACAGGCTGGTCGTCCACATTGCGGCAATGAAGCCGATCGTGCCCCAGACGCGGATCGGCGGATAGTCGCGCACCACGTCCAGGTCGTTTTCCTTCAGCGCGTTGTAGGCCACCGTGATCGCCAGCGAGATCGTCGGCATGTAGCACAGCATGGTCGCCAGGATCAGCCAGAAGAACGCATGCGGATCGCCCGCCTGCGGCAGCAGGCACAGGCAGATCGCGCCGAGGATGTGCAGCGCGCCGTACAGGCGTTCGGCATTGATCCAGCGGTCGGCCACGATGCCCATCAGCGAGGGCATGAACAGCGCCGAGATGCCCATGGTCGAGAAGATCGCGCCGAAGCTCGTGCCAGACCAGTGCCGGGTTTCGAACCAGTAGCGGCCGATCGTGATCAGCCACGCTCCCCACACGTAGAATTGCAGGAAGTTCATCACGATCAGGCGCAATTTCAGGCTCACGCGGCTCTCCCCCGGTGGCTGTATGGTGCTGGCGAGCGTACGTCAATCGGCGCCATCCTGCTAGACTTCCGCAGTCTCGGGGGAGGCAGTAATGGCGTTGGGCATCAGGCACCGCTTGCTGAT
>JAFEFD010000144.1 GCA_018240765.1 Pseudomonadota bacterium
CCCTACCTGCACGTCTTCCAGATCGTCGGCACGGCGGCCTTCATGGGCTTCGCGTTCGGCTCATTGCCGATGGGCATCTGGTGGGGCCAGCCTTGGGGTGCGGTAGCCAAGGACATGATCGACGGCTTGATCTACGCATCGATCACAGCCGGCACGTTTGGCTGTTTCTGGCCGCACTGACTCAGGCGCGAATGGTAGCGTTGCCGCGCTTGCGCACGATCAGCATGGCAATTTCCAGCGACTGCTCGTAGTTCAGGCGCGGATCGACGTTGGACTTGTATGCACGTGTGAGGTCCGCTTCGGCCAGGTCGCGTGCGCCGCCGAGGCATTCAGTGACGTTTTCGCCGGTGAGTTCGAGATGCACGCCACCCAAACGCGTGCCTTGCGCGGCATGGATGTCGAAGGCCGCGTCGAGTTCGGCGCGGATGTTGGCGAAGCGCCGCGTCTTGACGCCGTTCGCCAGCGCCTCGGTGTTGCCGTGCATGGGATCGCAGCACCACAGCACGCGCCGCCCGTGCGCCTTGACCGCCTGCAGCAGCGGCGGGAGTTCCCTGCCGATTTTTTTCGCGCCCATGCGATGGATCAGGGTGATGCGACCAGGCTCGTTGTCCGGGTCGAGCGCGTCGAGCGTGCGCAGCAGCGCATCGGGCGTCACGCCGGGACCGACCTTGAGTCCGAGCGGATTGCGGATGCCGCGGCAATATTCGACATGCGCGCCGTCGAGTTGCGCGGTGCGCATGCCGATCCACGGGAAATGTGTGGACAAGTTGAACCAGCCCCACTGGCGCGGCACTTGTCGCGTCTGCGCCTGTTCGTAATGCAGCAGCAATGCCTCGTGCGAAGTATAGAAATCCACTTTGCCGAAGCTGCCAATCTGACCGGCCAGGGTTTCCATGAAACGCACCGAATCGCCGATCGCTTCGACCATGCGCCGGTATTCGTCCTGCAACGGCGAATGCTCGACCCAGGCCAGGTCCCAATATTCCGGGTGATGCAGATCGGCGAAGCCGCCGTCGATCAGGGCGCGGGTGAAATTCATGGTCAGCGCGGATTTCGAATGCGCTTCGATGAGACGCCGTGGATCGGGGCGCCGCGCGTCGGCGGTGAATTCCGGCGCATTGACGATATCGCCGCGGTAGCAAGGCAGGGTTTCGCCAGCGCGGGTTTCAGTGTCGGTCGAACGCGGTTTGGCGTACTGGCCGGCGAAACGGCCGATGCGCACTACCGGCAGCTTGAGCCCGTGCACCAGCACCAGGCTCATCTGCAACAGAACCTTCAAGCGGTTGGAGATGATGGGCGACGTGCAGTCCGCAAAACTTTCGGCGCAATCGCCACCCTGCAGCAGGAAGCAACGGCCCTCGGCGGCGTCAGCCAGCTTGCGTTTGAGCGCGAGGACTTCCCACGAAGTCACCAGCGGCGGCAGTGCGTGCAACTGCTTGAGTGCGGCGGCAAGCGCATCGGCGTCCGGATACGATGGCTGCTGCACCGCCGGCTTGCGTTGCCACGAATCCGGCGCCCAGTCACAGGGTTCGCGGACGGCGGTCAGGTTGCGCGGGTCGGCTTGCATCGGCATCGCTCATGCTGCGCTGCGGCATTCCATCATGCCACAGCGGTGCCGGCTTGCAAGCGCAGGGGCGTCAATTGCGCCGACGGAATCCCGCCCACACCGCGCCCGCGCCGAGCACGACGTAACTGACAAGCGTCCAGAACGGCATGGCCAGCCCGAGGAACGTCCAGTTGACCTGGCCACAATCGGCGTGGCCGGTAAAGGCGTGCTCGATCGTCTTCGACCATGCGTACTTGAGCGAATAATTCTCGACCATGTAATTCCAGCCTGGCGTGCAGCCGGCCATCGGATCCGGGCCCACGTGCTGCACCCACATGTGGTAGATCGCGATACCCGCGCCCACCGCCGCTGCAAGCAGCACAAACAGGCCATAGACCCGGCGCCCGGTTGCGCGTGGGCCGTGGATGGCACCGGCGAGAAAAATCAGTCCCATCGCGATGAACGCAAGCCGCTGGAAGATGCACAGCGGGCAGGGCTCGATGCCGAGCTGGAATTGCACGAAATACGCGTAGGCGAGCAATGCAATGCAGGCAATGAATCCGGCGAAGTATTGCGCGCGGAACGGCCAGCGGAACGGATTGAACATGCGATACCCCATCTCGGACGATGCAGCTCAGACAGCGCGCAAGCGCCTGCGTTCCAAAAACAAAGGCCCCGGCAGTCGCCCGCCGAGGCCTGGTGTTCGGTTCTGCGAGGCGGACTACTCCGTCGCTTCGGTTTCGAGCTTCGGACGATCCACCAGTTCGACATAGGCCATCGGCGCATTGTCGCCGTCACGCATGCCGCACTTGAGGATGCGCAGGTAACCGCCCTTGCGTTCGCGGTAACGCGGACCGAGTTCGACGAACAGCTTGCCAACCGCGACCTTGTCGCGCAGGCGCGCAAACGCGAGGCGGCGGTTGGCAACGGAATCGGCCTTGGCCAGCGTGATCAGCGGCTCGGCGACGCGGCGCAATTCCTTGGCTTTTGGCAGGGTGGTGCGGATCAGTTCGTGCTTGATCAGCGACGCCGCCATGTTCTTGAACATGGCTTCACGGTGGCTCGATGTGCGGCTCAAGGCACGCCCGGATTTCATGTGACGCATAGGTAATTCCTTTGTATAACTTTATAATTGTAGCGTTTTCCGGACAATTCCGGAAAACGTGAACTTTCAGTTCGCGAGGACAGTGCCCTCGTTAGTTGCCTTTGCGATCATCCATGATCGCGAGGATCAAAAAGCGGGCATCCTGCCTGCACTTTTCAACAAGACGATCAATTCATCTGCATGCCGGAAGACAGCCCTGTCGGCGGCCAGTTTTCCAGCTTCGTGCCGAGCGACAAGCCACGCGCGCCGAGTACGTCCTTGATCTCGGTGAGCGACTTCTTGCCCAGGTTCGGGGTCTTGAGCAATTCGACCTCGGTGCGCTGCACCAGGTCGCCGATGTAATAGATGCTCTCGGCCTTCAGGCAATTCGCCGAACGCACGGTCAGTTCGAGATCGTCGATCGGGCGCAGCAGCACCGGATCCACGCCAGACTTCTCGGCTTTCGCATCGGTGGTTTCGCGACGGCTGAAATCGCCGAACACGGTCAGCTGATCCATAAGAATTTCGGCAGACTTGCGCACCGCTTCCTCGGCGTCGATCGTGCCGTTCGTCTCAATGTCGAGAATGAGCTTGTCCAGGTCGGTGCGCTGTTCGACGCGCGCACTGTCTACTTCATACGCCACGCGGCGCACCGGGCAGAACGACGCGTCAAGCTGCAGGCGGCCGATCGGACGCGATTCCTCGTCCGGACGACGACGAGCGGTGGCCGGCACGTAACCGACGCCACGCGCGATCTTGATGCGCATGTTCAGCGCGATGTCCTTGGTCAGGTGGCACAGCACGTGATCCGGGTTCAGGATCTCGACGTTGTGATCGACCTTGATGTCGCCGGCGGTAACCACGCCCTTGCCCTTCTTCGACAAGGTGACAGTGGTCTCGTCAAGGTTGTGCAGGCGGATCGCGACATCCTTGAAGTTGAGCAGGACTTCGATCACGTCCTCCTGCAAGCCTTCAAGCGTCGTGTATTCGTGCAACACGCCGTCGATTTCGACTTCGATGACCGCGGCGCCGGGTATCGACGACAGCAGTACGCGCCGCAGCGCATTGCCGAGGGTATGGCCGAAACCACGCTCGAGCGGCTCGACGACGACGCGGGCGCGATTGGCGCCGGTACGTTCGACATTCAGGCCGCGCGGACGCAGGATGGTAGTAGGCGACTGTGCCATGGACTACGCTCTCCAAAGTTGTGTGATGAGGTGCAAGGCCGGGCATCCTGCCACGGTTTTTTTCGCCACCGGTCGCGGTCGGGCCGCGCCACGATTGACGCGCCGGCAAAATCCCTGCCGGCGCAGCGGAACGATTACTTCGAATACAACTCGACGATCAGGCTTTCGTTGATGTCGCTGGGTAGATCCGAGCGCTCCGGCAACGCTTTCAGCGTGCCGACGAACTTTTTCGCGTCGACTTCGATCCAGCTCGGCGCCAGATCCATCTGTTGCGAAAGGTTCAGCGCTTCGGTGACGCGCAACTGGCCGCGTGATTTCTCGGCGATGACGATCTGGTCGCCAGCCTTGACCTGGTACGACGGCAGGTTGACCTTCTTGCCGTTGACCTCGATCGCCTTGTGCGAGACCAGCTGGCGCGCCTGCGCGCGCGTGACCGCGAAGCCCATGCGATAGACGATGTTGTCCAGGCGCCCTTCGAGCATGCGCAACAGGTTCTCGCCGGTGTTGCCCTTCAGGCGCGACGCCTTGACGTAGTAATTGCCAAACTGGCGTTCGAGCAGACCGTAGATGCGCTTGACCTTCTGCTTCTCGCGCAACTGCACGGCGTAATCGGACAGGCGTCCTTTCTTGCCGGCGGCGGCGCCATGCTGGCCAGGTTTCTGCAGCTTCTCGAATTTCTTGCACTTGGATTCGATCGCGCGCGCCGGGCTCTTCAGGGACAGGTCGGCGCCTTCGCGGCAGGACAGCTTGAGTTTGGGACCAATATAACGAGCCATGTTCTCTTTCCAGAAGTCCGGCCACGGATGGCCGGTTTGTGATTCAAGCGATCAGGACGATTGCAAAAATTAGACTCTACGACGCTTCGGCGGACGGCAGCCGTTGTGCGGAATCGGCGTGACGTCGATGATGTTGGTGACCTTGATGCCCAGCGCGTTCAACGAACGCACAGCCGATTCGCGGCCCGGGCCCGGACCCTTGATGCGAACTTCCACGGTCTTGACGCCGTATTCGGCGGCCACGCGCCCGGCTTTCTCGGCCGCGACCTGAGCCGCGAACGGGGTGGACTTGCGCGAACCGCGGAACCCCGCGCCGCCGGCAGTCGCCCACGACAGCGCGTTGCCCTGGCGATCGGTGATCGTCACGACGGTGTTGTTGAACGAAGCCTGCACATGCACGACGCCGTCAGTGACGACGCGCTTGGCCTTCTTCTTGGTCTTTACGGC
>JAFEFD010000145.1 GCA_018240765.1 Pseudomonadota bacterium
CGCCAATCGGTTACCTGTCGGAAGTCCGCGAGCGTCCAGGGTCCTAGGTTCTTGTACGGCTGAGTCGAATTGATTTCCCGGATACGCTTAAGCGGCGGATAGTCTGTCCCGCCGATTTTTATTAGATTCGTCTGGCTCGACGTCAGAACATAGACATAACCGGCGTTACTACCTTTACCCTCGTCCATGCGCTTCAATCCCGAGTAGTGGCCTATTCCCCCAACGTCAACAAACTCGCATTCCCCCCCGCCGCCGTCGTGTTGATCGTGAGCGTGCGCTCGGTGACGAAGCGCAGCAGGTAGTGCGGGCCACCGGCTTTCGGGCCGGTGCCGGAGAGGCCTTCGCCGCCAAACGGCTGCACGCCGACGACGGCGCCGATCTGGTTGCGGTTGACGTAGCAGTTGCCGACCTTGGCGCGCTGCGTGATGTGCGCGATGGTGGAATCGATGCGGCTGTGGATGCCGAGCGTGAGGCCGAAGCCGGTCGCGTTGATCGCGTCGATGACCTGGTCGAGTTCGTTCGATTTCCAGCGGATCACGTGCAGGATCGGGCCGAACACTTCGTGGGTGAGTTGCGATAAGGATTTCAGTTCGTAGGCGCGCGGTGCGAGGAAGGTGCCGTTCGCGCAATCCGGGCCGAGCTTCACTTCCTTTATCAGCTTGGCTTCGGCGTCCATGCGCGCGGCGTGGTCGGCGAGGCTCTTGCACGACGGTTCGTCGATGACCGGGCCGACGTCGGTCGAAAGCAGGGCCGGATCGCCGACTTTCAGTTCATCCATCGCGCCGGCGAGCATGGCGATCACCTTGTCGGCGATGTCGTCCTGCACGAACAGCACGCGCGCGGCGGAGCAGCGCTGGCCGGCGGAATCGAACGCGGACGCGATCGCGTCCTTTACCAGTTGTTCGGGTAGCGCGGACGAGTCCGCGATCAGCGCGTTTTGGCCGCCGGTCTCGGCAATCAAGCTCGCAATCTGCGCGTTGCGTGCGGCGAGGGTGCGATTGATCGTCCACGCGGTTTCGGTGGAACCGGTCATGCACACGCCTGCGACCTCGGGTTTGGTCAGCAGCGTGTTGCCGATCATCGAGCCCTTGCCGGGCACGAATTGCAGCACGGCTTCGGGCACGCCGGCTTCGTGCAACAGTTTCACCGCGGCATGTCCGATCAGCACGGTCTGGTCAGCGGGCTTTGCGATCACGGCGTTGCCCGCGGCGAGTGCGGCGGCGACCTGGCCGGTGAAAATCGCAAGCGGGAAGTTCCACGGCGAGATGCACACGAACACGCCGCGTCCGTGCAGCGACAATTGATTCGATTCGCCGGTCGGGCCGGTGAGCGCGTCGGGCTTGCCCATCAGCTTGCGCGCGACGGCGGCGTAGTAGCGGCACATGTCGGCGGCTTCGCGCACCTCGGAAATCGCGGCGGCGAGCGTCTTGCCGGCTTCGCGCACGCACAGCGCGACGAACAGCGCGCGGCGTTGTTCGAGCAGGTCGGCGGCGTTTTCCAGAATCGTCGCGCGCGAGGCGGCGGGCAGGGCGTCCCAATCCGGCTGCGCGGCGTGCGCGTTGGCCAGCGCGCGTTCGATCGTGGCCTGATCGGATTGCTGCTTGGTGCCGATCTTCTCGCGCCGGTCGGCGGGATTGGTGACGTCTTGCAATGCCTCGCCGGACTTGGCGCCGGGCACCAGCGGTGTCGCTGCCCAATCCTTCGTCGGGACTTGCGCGATCGCATCGGCGAGCGCGCGCAGTTCGTTGTCGTTGCCGAAATTCACGCCCATGGAATTCTTCCGTCGTTGGCTACTGTCTGCCGATTCGTAAAGATTGATCGGCTGGGGAATGCGCGGATGCGGTTTGCTCGGATTCGCGCGCACCACTTCAATCGGATCGGCGACCAGTTCGCTGATCGGCA
>JAFEFD010000146.1 GCA_018240765.1 Pseudomonadota bacterium
CGATTTGATATTCGTCGATCACGAAATCCTTGCGCAACACCGGCAGCTCGCACGCCGCACGCGCCTGTTGCAGGTACGCATCCGCGCCTTGAAAGAAATCGACATCGGTGAGCACGGAAAGGCAAGCCGCGCCGCCGGCTGCGTAGCCGCGGGCAATGTCGACAGGACGAAAATCCGCGCGGATCACGCCCTGACTCGGGCTGGCCTTTTTCACTTCCGCGATGACCGCCGGCTCGCCGGTATCGATCCGCGAACGCAATGCCGCGGCAAAGCCGCGTGGCGGCGGCGCCAGTGCGGCCTGCTCGCGCAGCATGTCGAGCGAAATCCGCGCGCATCGCTCGCGTACCTCGTCCGCCTTGCGCGCGAGGATGCGCTGCAGGATGTCGCTCATGCGCCGGCCAGCCGGCGCGTCGCGGCGAGAAACTGGTCAAGCTTTGCGCGCGCCGCACCACTCGCAACGGCTTCACGCGCCTTGGCGATGCCGGCGGCGATCGAATCGACGACATCAGCTGAGTACAGCGCAGCGCCCGCATTGAGCAACACGATGTCGCGCACCCCACCGGGCGTGTTGTCGAGCGCGGCGAGTATTCGGGTCTTCGATTCGTCCGCGTTCGCTACCGCGAAATCTTCACGTGTGGCGCGAGCGAACCCGAACTGTTCCGGGGTCAGTTCGTATTCGCGCACGATGCCATCGCGCAGCTCGCCGACCAAGGTCGCAGCGCACAGCGAAATTTCGTCGATCCCGTCGCGACCCCAGACCACCAATGCATGACCGGCGCCGAGGCGCTGCAGCACACGCACCTGGATGCCGACCAGATCCGGATGAAACACGCCCATCAGGATGTTCGGCGCGCCGGCGGGATTGGTCAAGGGACCCAGGATGTTGAACAGCGTGCGTACGCCCATCTCCTTGCGCACTGGCGCGACCACGCGCATTGCCGGATGATGGTTTGGCGCGAACATGAAACCGATGCCGGTTTCCTCCACGCACAGCGCGACCTTTTCGGCGGACAAATCGATGCGCACGCCCAATGCTTCAAGCACGTCGGCGCTGCCGGATTTGCTCGATACGCTGCGGTTGCCGTGCTTGGCCACGCGCGCACCCGCGGCCGCGGCCACGAACATCGCCGCGGTGGAAATATTGAACGAGTTCGCGCCGTCGCCGCCGGTGCCGACGATGTCCACGAAGTGTTTGTAGGGAGGAACGTGCACGCGTACCGCCATTTCGCGCATCACGCTGGCCGCCGCGGCGATCTCGCCGACGGTTTCCTTCTTCACGCGCAGGCCGGACAGGATCGATGCGACCATCGCCGCGGACACCTCGCCGCGCATGATCTGGCGCATGAGATCCACCATCTCCTCGGCGAAGATCTCGCGATGCTCGATGAGGCGCTGCAGCGCTTGTTGCGGCGTGATCGACATGCTCACGCCGCCAGCGGCAGCGGCGCGCGCAGGAAATTGCGCAGCAGGTCGTGGCCGTGCTCGGTGAGGATCGATTCCGGATGGAACTGCACGCCCTCGATCGGCAGCGTCTTGTGGCGCAGGCCCATGATCTCGTCGATGCTGCCGTCCGCATTCTGCGTCCACGCCGTGACTTCCAGGCACGCCGGCAAACTGGATTTTTCCACCACCAACGAGTGATAGCGTGTGGCCGTGAATGGATTTGCCAAGCCCACAAACACACCACGGCCATTGTGATGGATCGGCGAGGTCTTGCCGTGCATGATCTGCGGCGCGCGGATCACGCGCCCGCCGAAGGCCTGGCCGATGCTCTGGTGGCCGAGGCATACGCCGAGGATCGGAATCTGCCCGCCAAGTTTTTCGATCAACGCGAGCGTCACACCGGCCTCGTCCGGCGTGCCGGGTCCGGGCGAGATCACGATGCGCTTTGGCGCGAGCTGGCGGATGTCATCGACCGCCAGTGCGTCGTTGCGCGCCACGTGGACGTCTTCGCCCAGCTCGCCCAGGTACTGGACGAGGTTGAAGGTGAAGGAGTCGTAGTTGTCGATCATCAAAAGCACTTTTGCGTCACCCGATTGGTTGAAAAGGAACTGCAAGGATGTACTGGATTCTTCGATCGCTCCGATCCGAAAGCGTCGTCGTTACAACCCGAAGTCTGTCCTGAAACGCTCGATCTGGTGCATCCGCTCGTGCAGAATCGTCACGATACCGATGTCGCCGTTGGCGAGCTGGCGCCAGTAGACGAAATGCCGTTCGTAACGAAAGAAGTAGCCATCAATGGCGAACTCGGCTGGAATGGGCCTGGACGGTGTTGTTCGGGCTGCGATCCCGTCGAAGGCCGCGAACAGGCCGGTGAGGTAGCGATCAGCCTGTTTTACTCCCCAGCGATCGCGTGTATAGCGGTAGATGTCGTCGATTCGAAAGGACGCCGCTTCCTGAACCCGGACACGCGCCTTGGCCACGACGTCAAGTCCGGTTGCGCGCGATCACGTCGGCCGCCTTCAACGTCTTGTAGGAGGATTCCGGTGCTGCGTAAGCGCGGGTCAGTTCCGCTTTCAGTCGATCGAACGCTTGCTTCTCGGTGCGTTCCTTGTCGCGACGGATCAGATCGCGCATGTACTCGCTGACGTTCTCGTATGCACCGTGCTCGCCTACGCTCACAGCGACGAAGTCGCTGAGAGCGCCACTCAAGCGAACCGTCATGGTCGTCGTGGCTGTCTTGGGCATGATCCGCACCTGTTGCTACTGATGTATTCAATATATTCACAAATGAATACAATGACAAGTTTCATACACACTCAACGGACACAGCGGGAGACCTGCTTGGCTGGCGTTTGACGTTGCGCTGCCGAAGAACAAGCCTGTCACAACCCCCCCACCGCTTCCTGCACCGCGCGGAACAGGGCGCGGCACTTGTTCATGGTTTCCTTCCATTCCAGTTCGGGCACCGAGTCGGCGACCACGCCGCCGGCGGCCTGCACATGCAGCTGCCCGTCCTTGACGATCGCGGTGCGGATCGCGATGGCCAGATCCGCCTCGTCGTTCCAGCCCCAGTAGCCGACCGCGCCGCCGTAGACGCCGCGCTTGACGGTCTCCAGTTCGGCGATGACTTGCATCGCGCGCACTTTCGGCGCGCCGGTCAGAGTGCCGGCGGGAAACGTGGCGCGGAACACGTCCATGAAGTTCAAACCAGGTTTCAGTTTGCCGATGACTTCGGAAACGATGTGCATGACGTGCGAATAGCGCTCCACGATCATGTTCGCGGTGAGTTCCACGCTGCCGGTCTGCGCGACACGGCCGACGTCGTTGCGGCCGAGGTCGATCAGCATCACGTGCTCGGCGCGCTCCTTGGGATCAGCGAGCAGCTCTGCTTCCATCGCGGCATCTTCCTGCGGCGTGTGGCCGCGCCGGCGCGTGCCGGCGATCGGCCGCAGGACGACCTGGCCGCTTTGCGCGCGCACGAGGATTTCCGGCGACGACCCGATGATCTGCTCGCCGCCGAGGTCGATGTAGTACATGTACGGCGAAGGATTGAGCGCGCGCAGCGCACGGTAGACATCGAGCGGTCGCGCGCGGAACGGCACCGACAGGCGCTGGCTGATCTGCACCTGGAAAACATCGCCGGCGAAGACGTGTTCCTTCGCCTTGTCCACGGCGGCAAGGTAATCGTCCTTGGGAAAACTCGACACGAAATGCGATTCGTCGATGGCCTTGGGATCGACCGCGTCCGGATACGCGGCGCTGGTCGAGCGCAGGCGGTGCACCAGCGAATCGAGCCGCCGCTGCGCACGCGCGTAAGCACGCGGGTCGGCAGGATCGGCGTTGACGATCAGGTAGAGCTTGCC
>JAFEFD010000147.1 GCA_018240765.1 Pseudomonadota bacterium
GTCGGCTTCGCCGCCGTGGCCGAATATGGCAACCAGTACTTCGGGCTGAAGGCCGATCCACTCTCGCTCGATGGCAGTTATTACCACTTGCACAACACCGATGCGATCGGCTCGCGCAGCCACTCCGGCGCAGGCGCGGAGTTCAGCGCCCCACTGTTCTCGATGCTGACGCTGACCGGCGCCGGCCGCTTCGACCGCTACGAATACAGTTCGAACTCGTCGAGCAAGTTCACGTACGCGCTCGGCCTGGAATTCCGTCCGCTGGACAGCCTGCTCATTCGTGGTTCTTACGGCACCGGTTTCCGTGCGCCGGATCTTTCCTACCTGTACGCAGGCCCGAGCGGTTCGAGTTCCAGCGGCACCGACTACTATCGCTGCCGTCGCGACGAACCGGACACCGCGCCGGACTTCCTCGACGACTGCTCCAACGGCGATGTCCCCTACAACGGACGCAGCATCGGCAGCACCAGCCTCAAGAATGAAACCAGCAAATCCTTTACTGGCGGTTTCGTATGGTCGCCGGCGCGTGGCATGGACTTCACCGCGGACTATTACAACATCCGCCTGAAGAACGAAGTCGAATACCAGACCAGTGATTTGATCCTGCGCGAAGAAGCCGATTGCCGCCTCGGCAAGACCATCGATGGCACGCCGGTCGATATCAACTCCGGGCTGTGCCAGCAAGTCATCACCCAGGTCGTGCGCAATCCGGCGAATGCGCCGATCAATCCCGAGCAGATCACGTCCGTCCTGGTGCTGCCGATCAACGCTGCCAGCGATCGAACATCCGGCGTCGACTTCAACGCACATTACGCATTCGAAGCGGGGCGCTGGGGCAACTTCGGTTTCAACTTCGGCTACACCTACGTGATCAGCCACAAGATCCAGTTGTTCGATGGCGACCCGGTGGTCGACGAGTTGCAGGATCTGTACGACTACGTGATCCCGCGCAGCAAGGCGAACTATTCGGTGAATTGGTCCAAGGACGCGTTTTCGGCGACGTTGTACGGCGCGCGTCTGGGCGGCCTGCCCAACTACGACGGCACCCAGCGTCTGGGGCCCACCTTCAAGTACAACGCCTCGTTCAACTATCGGTTCAGCGACCGCGCCAGCGTTTCGCTGGTCGTGGACAACCTGCTGGATTCCAAACCGGGCCGCGACAGCACCTGGACGGGATATCCCTACTATTCGCGCAACTGGTTCAATGCCGTGGGCCGCGCATATTTCTTCGAGGTCAACTATCGCTTCGGCCGCAAGGATTGATCGCCAATACGGCGCGTCCCGTCTTCTCTTTCCCAAGCGGCCTTCGGGCCGCTTTCTTTTTGTGTGATTTTTTCCGCTTCCGCGCGAATCACGGTTCCGAGACACACACGGAATCCTTGAGATGGAGCAGACTCTTCCAATGACGACGGCGGATTTCGACGGACAATTCCGCGAATTGCTCGAGCGCCACCGCGGCATCGTGTTCAAGGTGGCGAACAGCTATGCGCGCGGCGCACAGGACCGCGAAGACCTAGCGCAGGAAATCGCCGTGCAGCTGTGGCGCGCGTTCCCGAAATACGACGGCGCGAGGGGTTTTTCGACCTGGATGTACCGCGTCGCCCTGAACGTGGCGATCTCGCACCTGCGCGAACGCAGCCGCTACGAAAATCATCACGAACCGCTGGATCTGACACTGCATGATGGCGCCGATGCCGGCATGCAGCCGGACACGGACGCGCGCGTGCGCGAGCTGTATCGCTGCATTGCACGGCTCGATCCACTCAACCGCGCCCTGCTCATCCTGTATCTGGACGAACGCAGCCAGCGCGATATCGCGCACATCCTTGGCATCAGCGAAACCAACGTGGCCACCCGGATCGGGCGTCTGAAACAACGCCTGCGCAACGACATGGGCGAGGCATGAAACCGATGGAGACGACTATGGAACTCGATGACCTCAAATCCGCATGGCAGACGCTCGATACGCACATGCAGCGGCAATCCACGCTGAACCTGCACCTGTTCCTCGAACGCAAACTCGACAAGGCGCGGTCGGGCTTGCGCCGGCTGTATTGGGGCAAGATCGTGCAAATCCTGTTCGGCGACGCGCTGATCTATTTCGGCATCATGGCCGCCATCCGCCATCGCGACGTGCCGCACCTGTTTGCCTGCAGCGCGTTCATGCTGGCCTACGGACTGCTCACCGTGATTTTCGGCGGCGTCGCGCTGGGCCGGATCAGCAGCATCGATTACACCGCACCGGTCGTGGAAATCTCCAAACGCGTCGATGCCCTGCGTCGTGGCCATGTCATGGCCAACTGGTGCCTGGGACTGCCGTGGTGGTTCCTGTGGATCGCGATATTCGCACTGGAGATGAAGGCCAACATGGGCGTCGATCTTTTCGTCACCCTGCCCGTCTTCATCTGGATAACCGGGGCGATCGGCGTGGTCGGATTCGCCGCAACCGTCTGGTACTTCCGCAGGCGCAATGCCCGCTTCGCCGGGCAGGCGAACGACGCCGACACGCCGCGCGGCCTGCGCGATGCGCGAAGCGCGCTGGATGAAATCTCGCGCTTCGAGCAGCCCTGACGGCACATTCATCCTTTCATCGCGAACAAACGATATAATTGCCCAAGGTCGCATTCATGCCGACGCCGCAAGCGGCGCGGCATTACGCGACCAATCACCTCTCCTGTCGAGGGGCGCTGCAAGTCCGCATTGCGGAATCAGGCTCGACGGGTTTTCGGGTTCCATCAACCGAAACCGCGCCCAGTATGCGAGTCCCTCGCAAGAGCCCGCACATCCGTGTGCGGACTTTTCAACAAATCTGGAGCTACGCCAATGAATGCTGTTCTCAAATCCACGGACGACTTCAAAGTCGCCGACATGTCGCTGGCCGACTGGGGCCGCAAGGAAATCGACATCGCCGAGCACGAAATGCCCGGCCTGATGTCGATCCGCAAGCAGTACGCCGCCAAGCAGCCGCTGAAAGGCGTGCGCGTGACCGGCTCGCTGCACATGACGATCCAGACCGCCGTGCTGATCGAAACGCTGAAGGACATCGGCGCCGACGTGCGCTGGGCCTCGTGCAACATCTTCTCGACCCAGGACCACGCCGCCGCCGCGATCGCCGCATCCGGCACGCCGGTGTTCGCGTGGAAGGGCGA
>JAFEFD010000148.1 GCA_018240765.1 Pseudomonadota bacterium
GCGGGCTACAACGCGTATGTCGAAGGCTGGGCGCTGTATGCCGAACAGCTCGGCAAGGAAATCGGTTTCTACAAGGATCCGCTGTCCGACTATGGTCGCCTGTCCGATGAACTGCTGCGCGCCGATCGCCTCGTGCTCGACACCGGCGTGCATTACAAGCATTGGACGCGCCAGCAGATGGTCGATTACTTCCACGCGCATTCGAGCCAGGACGAGCCCGACGTGCAGGCCGAAACCGACCGCTACATCACCTGGCCGGGACAGGCCCTGGCCTACAAGATGGGCGAGCTGAAGATCCTCGAACTGCGCGCGCGCGCGAAAACGGCGCTTGGCGGCAAGTTCGACATCCGTGCGTTCCACGACGCGATCCTGGATGGTGGCGCGCTGCCGCTGGACGTGCTCGAAACGCGCATCGACGGCTGGATCGCGGCGCAAAAAGCGAAGATCTGATGCAACCCTGCGGCGCCCGGCAGCATCCAAGCTGCCGATGCGCCGCCAAATCCTTCAGAATGTGCCCATGCGCACCGTTCTGACCATCGACGACAACCCCACGATCGGGCAAGCCCTGTCGTTGCTGCTGTCGCTGCACGACATTCGTCCGCTGGTCGCGTTGACGCCCGATGAAGGCCTGGCGACGCTCGCGCGCGAGCGCGTGGATGTCGTCATCGCCGACATGAACTTCAGCGTCGATACGACGTCGGGTGAAGAAGGCGCCGAACTGTTCCGCGCGATCCGCGCCAGGTTTCCCGATCTACCGGTGATCCTGCTCACGGCGTGGACGCACCTGGAAACGGCAGTGGAACTGGTCAAGGCCGGCGCTGCGGATTACCTCGCCAAGCCCTGGGACGATGCCAAGTTGCTCGCCACGGTCGAAAACCTGCTCGAGCTTTCCGAGAACGCACGCGCCGCGGAAACCGCGCGCGTCTCGCGGCGCAAACGTCGCGAGGCACTCGAACGCGATTTCGATCTGTGCGGCATCGTGTTCGCGTCCGACGAATCCTTGCGTACGCTGGAACTGGCCTGCCGCGTCGCCCGCGCCGACGTGCCGGTGCTGATCACCGGACCAAACGGCGCCGGCAAGGAACGCATCGCGCAAATCGTACACGCCAATTCCGCGGTGCGCGCCAAACCGCTGGTCGCGGTCAATTGCGGCGCGCTGCCGGGTGAATTGATCGAGGCCGAATTGTTCGGCGCCGAGGCCGGCGCGTTCACCGGCGCGGTGCGCGCGCGCGAAGGCCGTTTCGAGGCGGCCGATGGCGGCACCTTGTTCCTCGACGAGATCGGCAACCTGCCGCCGGCGGGGCAGATGAAATTGTTGCGCGTGCTCGAGACCGGCGAATTCGAGCGTCTGGGCTCCACGCGCACGCGCCGCGTGAAAGTGCGCGTGATCAGCGCAACCAATGCCGACCTGCCCGCGCTGATTCGGGACGGAAAATTTCGCGAAGACCTCTATTATCGCCTCAACACGATCCAGGTCGCGTTGCCGCCGCTGGCCGAGCGGCCCGACGATATCCTGCCGCTGGCCGAGCATTTTCTGGATGGCGCCGTGTTGTCGGACGCTGCGCGCGAGGCGCTCGCCGATTATCCGTGGCCGGGCAACGTGCGCGAACTGAAGAACACCATCGACCGCGCGAAATTGCTGTGCGGCGCCGGACCGATCGAGGTCGAGCATCTTGGCTTGCCGGCGCTGGCCAGCGCCGCTTCGCGCAACCTCGACGAACCGTCACGGGAAGCCGTTGAGGATGCGCTGAAGAAAAACGGAGGCGTGATAAGTCGCGCCGCGCGCTCTCTCGGACTTTCACGCCAAGCCTTGTATCGACGGATGCAGCGATACAACATTCCGATCCAGGATTAGCGCTGGCATGCGCGCATTCACGCTTGAAGGCAAACTGGTCGCGCTGTTGTTCGCGGCGGCGGTGCTGGCGGCAGTGCTGGCCGGCGCGCTCGGCGCGCGCTGGGGCGACGGCTGGCTCGCGGCCCTGGTCGCGGTGGCGGCACTGGCCTTGCCACTGGTGTGGATCGCGCGCACCGCGATCGCGCCGATCCGGCGCCTGCTGCGCGCGCTGTCCGGCAGCGTCGCCAGCTATCGCGACGGCGATTACAGCCTGTCGCTGGCGTCGCGCCGCGGCGATGAAATCGGCGCACTGATCAAGGCCCACAATGCACTCGGCCAGGCGTTGCGCGGCCAGCGCCAGAACCTGGTGCAGCGCGAACTGCTGCTCGATACGGTGATGCAGCACACGCCCACGGCGCTGCTGCTGGTCGATCCGCACCTGCGCGTGGTCTATGCCAATCTCGCCGCGCGGCACCTGTTGAACGACGGCAAGAGTCCGCTCGGCATGGATTTCGCCGAAATGCTGCAGGCGTGTCCCGCGCCGATGCGCGAGGCGCTGGCCAGCGGCAACGACAGCCTGACCGCGGTGACGCTCGACGGCGCGGAGGAGATGTTCCACATTTCCTGCCGCGACTTTCGCCTGCAGGGACGCGCGCACCGCCTGCACCTGGTGCAACGCATGACGCGCGAGTTGTCGCGCCAGGAAGTCGCGGCGTGGAAACGCGTGATCCGCGTGATCAGCCACGAGTTGAACAATTCGCTGGCGCCGATTTCCTCGCTCGCACATTCGGGCACGGAACTGGCGCGGCGCGGCGATGGCGACCGCCTGCCGCAGGTCTTCGCCGGCATCGGCGAGCGCGCACGGCATCTGCACGACTTCATCGCCGGCTACGCGGATTTCGCGCGACTGCCGGCGCCGCGCTGCGCGGACATTGCCTGGGGGCCATTCGTGGAAGGCTTGCGCCAGCACGCGCAATTCCAGCTCGAGGGCAACTTGCCGAAAGAGCCCGGCTGGTTCGATGCGGTGCAAGTCGAACAGGTGCTGCTCAACCTGCTCAAGAACGCATACGAATCCGGCAGCGCCGCCGATGCGATCCGCGTGCGCGTCACGCTCGGCGCCGACCAGCGCATCGAGGTGCTCGATCGCGGGCCGGGAATGAACGACACGGTCCTGGCGCAGGCACTGCTGCCGTTCTATTCGACCAAGCGCAGTGGCACCGGCCTGGGCCTGGCGCTCGCGCGCGAGATATCCGAGGCGCATGGCGGCCGCATCACTCTGGCCAATCGCGACGGCGGCGGTTTGCGCGTCATGCTGCAACTGCCGCGGCGCTGATGATGCGATAGAGCGCGGGCCTTTCGCCGTTCCCGCCCGATGCTATGATGGCGACGGGGGTTGCAGCGATGGGCAACAGCTACATCCAGATACCGGGGTACGAAATCCTGCGTCCGCTGGGCGCGGGCGGCATGTCGACCGTGTACCTGGCCCTGCAGCGATCGCTGGATCGCACCGTGGCGATCAAGGTCATGCGTCGCGGCGTGGACGCGGCCGCAGCGGAGGCGGCGCAGTCGGAAAAGCGCTTCCTGCTCGAAGGCCGCATGATGGCCAAGCTGCCGCACCGCAATATCGTGGCGGTATACGACATCGTCAGCAACGAGGACATCGCCTACATCGCGATGGAATATCTTTCCGGTGGCGCGCTCACCGATCGCATGCGCACCGGCATCGCGCTCGGCGACGCGGTCGCGGTCATCGTGCAGGTCGCCGCGGCGCTGGAATTCGCGCACGAGCACGGCGTCGTGCATCGCGACCTCAAGCCCGCCAACATCATGTTCCGCGATTCGGGCACGCCGGTACTGACCGATTTCGGCATCGCCCGCTACCAGGATGGCTCTGCCACGCGCCTGACCCAGACCGGCATGCTCGTGGGCACGCCCACCTACATGAGTCCGGAACAGATCAACGGCCTGCAGGTCGATGGCCGCGCCGACCAGTACAGCCTGGGCATCCTTTTTTACGAATTGCTCACCGGGGCTCCGCCGTTCCGCGGTGACACGCCGATCGCGGTGCTGATGGCGCACCTGACCCAGGCGCCCGCGCCGCTGCCGACGGAATTCGCCGCGTTCCAGGACATCTTCGATCGCGTGCTGGCCAAGAAATGCGACGAC
>JAFEFD010000149.1 GCA_018240765.1 Pseudomonadota bacterium
TCGATGACTGGCGCGAGCCAGTTGAACAGGGTTTCGCGCACGCGGTCCGGGGTCGGGCGCAGTCCCTGGACATCGGGCACGGCGATGCGCGAACCGCGCAGCGAACCGCCGATGATGCGCAGCTTTCCGGGATGGGGGACGTGTCGCGGTGATACCATTTGCGCATTGTCTTGCAAGTTGCAGCGCGATGCTCAAGTTCTGGAAAAAATCGGAAAAACCCGAGGATCCATCGCCGTCAGAACAGGCCAGCAAGAAGACCTGGCGCGAGCGCCTCGCCGGCAGCGTGCTAAATCGCGACATCCGAGACCTGTTTGCGCGCCATCCGAAACTCGACGAGTCCCTGCTGGACGAGCTAGAGACTGTGCTGATCGGCGCGGATGTCGGCGTTGCGGCGAGTACCGAGTTGATCGAAGAATTGCGCGCGCGCCTGGCCAAGCGCGAATTCGCCGATGCCGCCGAACTGCTCGGCGCACTGCGCGAGCGCCTCGTCGCCCTGCTCGCACCGGTCGCGCAACCGTTGCGCATCGACACCGCGCACAAACCCTACGTGATCCTGGTGGTCGGCGTGAACGGGGTCGGCAAGACCACGACGATCGGCAAGCTCGCGCGACGCCTGCAAGACGAAGGTCTTGGCGTCGTGCTTGCTGCCGGCGACACGTTTCGCGCCGCCGCGGTCGAGCAACTGAAAACCTGGGGCGAGCGCAACAACGTGGCGGTGATTGCGCAGGGTTCCGGCGCGGACTCGGCCAGCGTGATCTTCGACGCGTTGCAATCGGCGCGCTCGAAAGGCGCCGACGTGCTGATTGCCGACACTGCCGGCCGCCTGCACACGCAGGGCGGATTGATGGATGAGCTTTCCAAGGTGCGCCGCGTGCTCGGCAAGCTCGACGCGCAGGCTCCGCACGAGGTGCTGCTCGCGATCGACGGCACGACCGGCCAGAACGCGATCAACCAGACCCGGCAATTCAGGCAGGCGATTGGCGTGACTGGTCTGGTCGTGACCAAGCTCGACGGCACCGCGAAGGGCGGCGTGGTGTTTGCACTGGCGCGCGAATTCGGATTGCCGATCCGTTACGTGGGTCTGGGCGAGACTGCCGAAGACCTGCGCGAATTCGATGCGCAAGCCTTCGTCGACGGACTGTTGCCCGAATCGCTCGGCAATGCCTGATTCGTTCTCCCGTCGATTGCTGGCCTGGTTCGACAGGCACGGTCGCCACGACCTGCCCTGGCAGCATCCGCGCACGGCTTATCGCTTGTGGATCGCGGAGGTGATGCTGCAACAAACCCAGGTCGCGACCGTCATCCCGTACTTTTTGCGCTTTGTGGAAAAATTCACATCGTTGCGCGCAGTCGCCGCCGCGCCGCTGGATGCCGTGCTGGCGCAGTGGTCGGGACTGGGCTACTACAGCCGCGCGCGCAACCTGCATCGCGCTGCGCAAATCTGCATCGACCGCCATCGCGGCTCGCTGCCACGCGAGTTCGGCGCGCTCGCCGCCCTGCCCGGCATCGGCCGTTCCACCGCCGGCGCGATCCTGGCGCAGGCTCACGGGCTGCGTTTTTCCATCCTCGACGGCAACGTCAAGCGCGTGCTCGCTCGCCATCACGGCGTGCATGGCTGGCCCGGCGCTACTGCCGTGCAAAACAAGTTGTGGGCGCTGGCCGAGGCGCATACACCGCACTCGCGCATCGCCGACTACACGCAGGCGATCATGGATCTGGGCGCAACCGTGTGCACGCGCGCGAAGCCGCGCTGCGCGCATTGTCCGCTGCAGCGGACTTGCGTTGCGCATCGCGATGGCAGAGTCGAACGATTGCCCGAGCGCAAACCGGCGCGCGCATTGCCGACACGCAAGACCGTCATGCTGCTGCTGCGCGACCGCAGCGGGCGCATCCTGCTCGAACGCCGACCGCCGACCGGCGTGTGGGCGCTGCTGTGGAGCCTGCCCGAGGCCGAAAATGACGCCGCAGCGCGCCATCATCTCGGCAAAAGCATCCGACTGCATGCATTGGCGCCGTTCACCCACACATTCAGCCACTACCGGCTCGACATCACGCCAATGACGGGAATCGCCACCGCGACGCGCGGCGTCGCCGACGCACCCGGCCAATGCTGGCTGCACCCGCGCGAAGCCGCGGCGCTTGGCCTGCCCGCGCCGGTGCGCAAACTCATCGAAAACCTGCCGGAGAAACCTTAGATGTCCCGCACCGTGTTCTGCGTCAAACTCCAGCGCGAAGCCGAAGGCCTTGCCTTCGCGCCCTATCCGGGCGATCTCGGCAAGCGCATCTACGCGGGAATTTCGCAGGAAGCCTGGCGCGCCTGGCTCGCGCACCAGACCATGCTGATCAACGAAAACCGCCTGTCGCCGCTGGATCCGAAGGCGCGCAAGTTCCTCGAAAGCGAAATGGAAAAATTCCTGTTCGGCGCGGGCTCGCAAGCGCCGCCGGGCTACACGCCGCAAGGGTGACGGCTACTTCGCGCCAGCATCAGTGTCCTGCGCCTGGCTGGCCGCCTTCTCGTCGGCGCGCAAGGCCTTGTAGTCGATCGGCTGGATTTCCCGGATGCGGCAATTCTGGTGATCGAACACGATCGAATCGAACTTGGCATCCACGTGCATCGAGGTGTTCTGCTCGATGCCGATTCCGCGCGCCCAGTCCAGGTTGTTGCAGGATTTTTCCACGCTCACGAGGTAGGCGGTACTGATTCCGGTCCAGATCACGAGCTTGTCCTTGCCGACCACCTGCCATTGCCACAAGTCGATCATCGGAATGCGTTCGACTGGCGCACCGGCGTACTTTTGGTACTTCGCCAATTGTTGCGCCATGTAGGCAGCGGTATCCGCATGCGCGGGAAGCGCCGCGCACAGGGCGGCAATGGCAAGTGTCGGAAGAATTCGCATGGCGGCTCCTTGCGCAGGATCATGCACGACAGACGCGCGTGTGTGCAATTTCGTCGCGCACGCCGCGCTTTTCCTTGACTCGCCAGCGTCGAACCGTTGTAATACGCGCCCCTTCGCGGTGCCGTTCGGCCCCGCACGCAAGACTCAGGGCCGGGTAGCTCAGTTGGTAGAGCAGGGGATTGAAAATCCCCGTGTCGGCGGTTCGATTCCGTCCCCGGCCACCA
>JAFEFD010000014.1 GCA_018240765.1 Pseudomonadota bacterium
ACGGTATAGTGCGGACAAACGGCGAAACCCATGCACAAACAGGACGACACCCAACAGGCGGCGGAGCTGCGGCTGGCCTTTGTTCGCCACCTGCCCAAGCGCCTGGAGACCTTGCACAAGCGCGGTTTGCGCCTGTGCACGCAAGGCTGGGACATCAACGCGCTGTCGATCCTGTTCCGCGAAGTGCAGACGCTGGCTGGCGCCTGCGGCCGTTACGGCCTGCTCGATGTGGGCGAGCGCCTGTTCGCGATGGAAAATTTCCTCGCCCCGTTCGCGCAGAACGTCGCGATTCCGGACGCTGCGCAGACCGAGGCCCTGGCGGCGCAACTGGCGGGCCTGAACGTGCTGATCGCCCAGCACGAAGAGCGTCACATCGAACCGGCGTTGACCCAGGCCGCGCAATTGACCGTGGCACCCGCGCGCGCCGGCAGCTATCCGCTGCAGGTTACGCCGCCGCCGCAATACTGGAAGCGCTTCACGCCGGCGCGGACGGCTGTAGTCGCCACACCGCCATCCCCTGCCCCGACCGCGTCGCCGCCGCCTGCTGCGCCCGTTCACCGCGCTCCCGCACCCCCCGTACCGGCCGTACCGATCGTGGTCGAACAAACGTCGGCGCCGGCGTCCGCGGAACAACGCAAGGTCTTTCACCTGAGCGACGGCAATGCCCTGGCCTGCGAGGTCGACCAGAAGATCGAGGCGGCCGGCTACGAACTGACCCTGCTCGATCGCGTCGATGAACTCAAGGAAATGCTTTCGATGTTCGCGCCGCACCTGGTCGTGGTCGACGCGCCGTTCCTGGACGCGCTCGAATCCATCGGCGAAATGATCCGGACTGCGCGCGCGCGCCTGGGCCGGCGCCTGGCCTTGCTCGCGTTTTCCGCGTCGCCGGAATTGCCCGTGCGCCTGCGCGCGATGCGCGCCGGCGCGGACAGCTTCATCCCGCTGCCGGCGCAGTCGGGCGAGGTCATGGGGCGCATCGCCGAATTGCTGGACGCCGACACGACCGATCCGTTCCGCGTACTGATCGTCGAGGACGATCGTTCGCAGGCGATCTTCGCCGAGTCGATCCTGCGCAAGGCCGGCATGCGCACGCTGGCCGCGACCGATCCGCTCGCCGCGCTCGACCAGCTCGTCGAGTTCAACCCCGAATTGATCCTGATGGACCTGTACATGCCCAACTGCTCGGGCATGGAATTGACCGCGATCATCCGCGAGCGCGAAGCGTTCATCAACACGCCAATCGTGTTCCTGTCCGGCGAACACGACGAGGAAAAGCACTTCGAGGCGCTCAATGCCGGCGGCGACGATTTCCTGTCCAAGCCGATCCGGCCCAAGCACCTGATCTCGGCGGTGACCAATCGCGTGCGCCGCGCGCGAACGTTGGGCCGGCGCACGCAGTCGAGCAATCCGCGCGATGCGGTGACCGGGCTGTACCTGCGCGCACATGTGCTCGACCGGCTCAATGCCGCGCTCGCCGCCGACGCACCCGATGGCGGCCTGCTCTACATCGAGATCGACGGCGCCGGCCACATCCGTGAGCGCGTGGGCCTGACCAGTTTCGACGCCCTGCTCAACCAGATCGGTGCGTTCCTCGCCGCGCACATCGGCGCCAATGACCTCGCCGCCCGCTACGGCGACACCAGCTTCGTGCTGCTGTGCAAGGGCGACGCGCAGGAGCTGGCGCGCCTGGCAGCCGACCTGCGCGACCGCACCTCGCGCGAACTGTTCGAACACGAAGGCAAATCGCTGGCGGTGTCGTTGAGCTTCGGCATCTGTACGTTTGACGCGGGCCTGGGCGATGCCAGCGCCATGCTCAACGCGGCCGAGCGCGCGCTGGTCGACGCGCGCGCGCACGATCGCAGCCACGTCGGCATTTACCGCGCCGCGCCAAAGGTTGCCGTGACCGGCGCCGAACCGCTGGCCGGCCTGATCCGGGCCGCGCTCAAGGCCGAGGATTTCCAGTTGCTGTTCCAGCCCATGGTCGCACTGCAAGGCGACGACGAGGAACAGTTCCAGGCACTGCTGCGCCTGCGCGGCGACGGCGGCAGGATGCACACTGCGGCCGAGATCCTGCCGGTCGCCGAACGCGAGGGGCTTGCCGCCGACATCGATCGCTGGGTGGTGTCGCGCTGCCTGCTGGTGATGGCCGAGCGCGCGCGCCAGCATCGGCCGGTGCGCCTGTTCGCCAGCCAGTCGATCGAGGCCGCGCGCGATCCGGAGCGCGCCGCGTGGATCGGCCAGATGCTCGAGACGCGACGCCTGCCCGGCGCCCAGCTCGTGCTCGAGTTCCGCCTGAGCGAGGCATTTGCCAACATGCGTGATCTGACCACGTTCGCCCAGGCCTTGCGTACGTACGACATCGGCGTATCGCTGGCGGCGTTCGACGCCAACCCATCCTCGCTGCAACTGCTGCAACACCTGCCGGTGAATTACCTGAAGCTTTCGCAACGCTACAGCGGCAGCGCGCTGCGTGATCCGGCGTTGCGCGAGGAATTGCGCCAGATCGTGACGCGCGCGCACGACGGCAGCATGCGCGTGATCGCGCCGCTGATCGAAGACGCGCAGACCGCATCGCTGTTGTGGACCACCGGCGTCGACTACCTGCAGGGCGATTTCATCCAGCAGGCCGGCCAGGACATGAGTTTCGATTTCCATGCCGCCACCGCCTGACGCACCTCGCAGCCTGCTGCAACGCGTGCATCCGGCCGCGCCGTGGATCGTGCGCGTCAGTCTTGCGCTGGTCGTCGTCGTTGCGCTCGGCGCGCCTTTCGTGCTGCCGCCGGCGCAGGCCGTGTGGATCGCGCCCTTGCTGATCCTCGCCGCACTCGGCGGCTGGCTGGGCTGGCATGCGTACGCCCAGGCGGACGTCGAGGTTCCCGCGCCGCAGATGCCCGCGCCGGTCGCGGTTCGCGCGCCCGCCACGGCGCCGACGGGCGATGCGGCGCTGCGCGAAGAAGTGGAAAAGATGCGCGGTGTGCAGGCGGAACTGATCCAGGCCAAGCATGCCGCGGAAAGCGCGATGATGGCCAAGAGCGAATTCCTGGCCACGATGAGCCACGAGATCCGCACGCCGCTGAACGGCATCATCCCGCTGCTCGACATCGTGCTGTCCACCCAGCTCGGCGCGGACCAGCGCGACTATCTGCAGACCGCCTATAAATCCGCGCGCGAACTGCTGCGCATCGTCGACGACATCCTCGATTATTCGAAGATCGAGGCGAACAAGCTCGAACTGGAGAACGTCGGCCTGAACCTGCGCGAGCTGCTCGACGCGGTGCAGCGGTTGCTGGCGAAATCCGCCGAAGCCAAGAGCCTGGCGCTCAACGTCGTGATCGATCCCGGCGTGCGCCTTGCGGTGCGTGGCGATCCCACGCGCCTGCGCCAGGTGCTCACGAACCTGGTCAGCAATGCGATCAAGTTCACGGCGCGCGGATCGGTACAGATCCACGTCAGCAAGCGCGGCGAGACACGCACGCATTACGAAATCCTGTTTGCGGTGAAGGACACCGGTGTAGGTATTGCGCCGGATGCCGCGGCGAAATTGTTCCAGCCGTTTTCGCAGGCCGATACCTCGACTACGCGCATTCACGGCGGCACCGGCCTGGGTCTGGTCATCTGCAAGCGCATCGTCGACCTGATGCACGGCAAGATCGGCGTGCGCTCGGAGCCCGGCAAGGGCTCGCTGTTCTGGTTCAGCGTGCCGCTGGCCAAGGCGCTTGGCGACGTCGCGGGCGCACGTCGTGACCTGAACGGCGCACGCGCACTGTTGTTGTGCACCGACGCCACCTTGATGCGCCGGCTGTCTGGCCAGATGGCGGCCTGGGGCGTGACGTTCCAGCAGACCGCGGCTGCACCGGATGCGCTCGGCAAGCTGCGTTCGGCAGCGACCATGGGCGAATCGTGGGCCTATGACTTGCTCATCGTCGATGGCACGGCGATCCCGTCCGTCGCCGCGGCGGGGTTGTTGCGCAATGTCCTGCGCGAACCGGCGCTCAACCGCGTGCACTGTGCATTGCTGACCGGCGACGAGCCCGCGTCTGCGGAATGGACGAACGAAGCGCGCGCAATCACGATTGCACGCGGCGCCGGCGAAGGCGAACAACGCGCCGCCCTGCTCAAGTTGCTCGGCGCCAGCGAGGCCGCAGAACGATTTGCCTCACCGCGCGAGGAAACCCCGCCACTGGTGCAGATCGACGCCGCGCCCGCCGTCACGCAGCCGCTTGGCGGACATGCGCTGCTGGTCGAGGACAACCTGGTCAACCGCCAGGTCGCGCAGCGCCTGCTCACCCTGCTCGGCCTGAGTTTCGCCGTCGCCGAGAACGGCAAGGAGGCGCTGGAGCAGATCGAGCGCGACGCCTTCGACGTTGTCCTGCTCGATTGCCAGATGCCGGTGATGGACGGCTATACGGCTGTCCGCATCCTGCGCCAGAACGAAGCCGGCCATTCCGGCAAACACATGCCGGTCGTGGCGATGACCGCGAACGCGATGGCCGGCGACCGCGAGAAATGCCTGCGCGCCGGCATGGACGACTACTTGTCCAAACCGCTCAACCGCGCCTTGCTGGAACAAACGCTGCG
>JAFEFD010000150.1 GCA_018240765.1 Pseudomonadota bacterium
AAACTCGAGCGCAAACTCGTTGTCCGCCTCCCGGCGGATGCTTACGAGTCCACGGTGCGCTCACGCATCGCCGACGCGGGCCGCAACGTCCATCTCAAGGGTTTCCGCCCCGGCAAGGTGCCGGTCAAGGTCATCGAGCAGCGTTTCGGTGCGCAGATCCGCGGTGAGGCGATGTCCGAGCTGGTGCGTACCAGCTTCCAGCAGGCGGTGAGCGAACAGAAACTGCGCCCTGCGGCGTCCCCGGCGATTTCCACCAGCGGCGAGCCGGTGGACGGGCAAATCGAATACGTCGCCACGTTCGAGGTGCTGCCGGAACTGGGCAAGCTCGACGTGGCATCGCTGAACATCAACAAGGCGGTTGCCAACGTTACCGATGCCGACGTCGATGCAATGATCGAGACCCTGCGCCAGCAGCGTCGCGCCTGGACACCGGTGGAGCGCGCGGTGCAGGCTGGCGACATGGCATTGTTCGAATTCTCCGCGCAAGGCGATGGCTTCACGCACGAGCGCGAGCGCGTCGGTACGATCGTCGGCTCCGGCGCGATGGGCGCGGATCTGGAAAACGCCCTGGTTGGCCACGCGGCCGGGGATGAGTTCGACGTCGATGTCGCTTTCCCGGCCGATTTCCGCAATCCGGCGCTGGCCGGAAAGACCGCGAGCGTCAGCGTCAATCTGGTTCGCGTGCAGGAGGCGAAATTGCCCGAGGTCGACAGCGCCTTTATTGCAAGTTTCGGCATTGGCGAGGGCGATCTGGAAAAATTCCGCACGGACGTGCGCGCGAACCTCGATCGCGAATTGACCGGCGTACTGGCCATGCGCCTGAAGAACGAGGTCGTCGAAAAGCTTATTGCGGCGCATCCGGATATCGAGCTGCCGCAAGGCATGGTCGAGTCCGAGGCGCGTGCCTTGCACGCTCAGGCCCAGGCCCAGGCGCAACAGCAGGGCGCGCCGTTCACGGTTGATGTGTCGGCGTATTCGGAAGTGGCCCGCCGCCGTGTCTGCGCGGG
>JAFEFD010000151.1 GCA_018240765.1 Pseudomonadota bacterium
ATGGCCGCCGAGCAGATGCGCGGCGCCCGCGCCAACACCCCACTGCTTGACCGCCTGCGTCACCGCCTCGCGCAGCGCGGGATGCTGCGCGAGCCCGAGATAATCGTTGCTGCCGAAGTCGATCAGCGATTTGCCTTCGATCACTATGCGAGGGCCATCCGCGGTTTGAACGGCACGCAACCGGCGCTGCAATCCGGCGCGGACGCGTTGCGCCTGCGCGGCGGCGAGGCGCGCAAGAAGGTCGGGGCGCGGCATGGCGTGGATCAGGCGGCGGCGTGTTCGCGGCAGTCTTCGGCGATATCCGCGTGCACCGTGCCGGATTCGACCTCGACCTGCATCGGCATGATGCCGAGGCGCGCGAACAACGCCTGATCACGCTCGGTATCCGGATTGCCTGTGGTCAGCAGTTTTTCGCCGTAGAAAATCGAATTCGCGCCAGCGAAAAAGCACAACGCCTGCAACTCGTCGCTCATTTCGGCGCGGCCGGCGGACAGGCGCACCATCGATGCCGGCATCAGAATCCGCGCCACCGCGATCATGCGCACGAATTCGAATGGATCCAGCTGCGCGGTGCCAGCGAGCGGCGTGCCTTCGACCTGCACCAGGCGATTGATCGGCACCGATTGCGGATGTTCGGGCAGGTTCGCGAGTGCTTGTAGCAGCCCGGCACGCTGTGCGCGTGTCTCGCCCATGCCGACGATGCCGCCGCAACAGGTCTTCAGGCCCGCATTGCGCACGCACTCGAGCGTGTCCAGCCGATCGGCGAACTCGCGCGTGTGGATGATTTCGCCGTAGAACTCCGGCGCCGTGTCGAGGTTGTGGTTGTAGTAATCCAGTCCCGCGGCCTTGAAGCGGTCGGCCTGATCCTGGGTGAGCATGCCGAGCGTCGCGCAGGTTTCCATGCCCAGCGCCTTGACCTCGCGGATCATGGCCGCGACCTTTTCCACGTCGCGATCCTTCGGGCTGCGCCACGCCGCGCCCATGCAGAAGCGCGTCGCACCGGCGGACTGGGCCTGACGCGCCCTGTCGAGCACGGCATCGAGTGGCATCAGTTTCTGCGCCTCGACACCGGTGTGGTAGCGCGCCGCCTGCGGACAATAGGCGCAGTCTTCGGGGCAGCCGCCAGTCTTGATCGAGAGCAGGGTCGATACCTGCACCGCGTTCGCATCGTGGTGCGCCGCATGCACGGCATGTGCGCGTGCGAGCAGGTCGTTGAATGGCAGATCCAGCAGCGCCTCAACTTCGGCGCGGGTATAGTCGTGACGCAGGGACATGGGCAGGTTCGGCGGGCGGGGAAATGCAAGTCTGGTCAGGGGCGCAATGGCTGTCAACTCATTGAGGCATATTCTGGTTGACGGACTACGGCGCCTGCAATTCGCCGTGTTGCCGCCGCACTGCCTGTTGTGCGGGCAAACGGGCGGGATTGGACGCGATCTGTGTGCTGCCTGTGCCGCCGACATTTTGCGCAATCGCGTGTGCTGTCCGCGCTGCGCCCTGCCGCTGGATGCGCCGGCTCCGTTGTGCGGGGAATGCCTGCAAAGCGAGCCGCCGTTTGCGTCCGCCTGCGTGCCGTTCGTGTACGCGAATCCGCTGGATCACTTGGAAACGCGGTTCAAGTTCGGCCGCAATCTCGCAGCGGGACGCGTGTTGTCGGAGCTGTGGATCGATGCGGCGCGCGAAAATCCGCCGTCGCTGCCGCAAGCGCTGGTCCCGGTGCCGCTACATCCGGAACGCCTGCGCGAGCGTGGCTACAACCAGGCGCTGGAGCTCGCGCGGCCGATCGCGATGGCGTTCGGCATCGCATTGCGCCATGACATTCTTGTGCGTGAACGCTCGACCGCGGCGCAATCCCATCTGGATGCGGATGCCCGCCATCGGAACCTGCGCGGCGCGTTTGCGATTGCGCCGAATGTTTCACTGCCTGCGCATATCGCCTTGTTCGACGACGTGATGACGACCGGCACGACGCTGCGCGAGTGCGCAGGCACGCTCGTGCGCGCAGGCGCGGAACGCGTTGACGTATGGGCGGTGGCACGCGCGCCGAAGCGTTACTTCAGCGCGTAAGCCAGCATCATCCCCAACCACAACGCGAGCCCGACCCAGTTGTTGCTGCGAAATGCCGCGAAGCAGGCATCGCGTCCACGCTGGCGCATGATCCACAGCTGCCAGGCGAAAAGGACAGCGGCCATCGCGACGCCGGCAAAATAGACCCAGTGCAGGTGCCCGCGCTGCGCGACCAGCGCCATCGCGCCAAGGAAGCTGACCATCAGGATGCCGAGGATCGGCAGATCCGCATCGCCGAACAGGATCGCGGTGGACTTGACGCCGATGCGGATGTCGTCGTCGCGGTCGACCATCGCATATTCCGTATCGTAGATCGTCGCGAACAGGATGTTGGCCAGCAACAGCAAGCCGCACAGCGGCATCACCTTCACGAAGGCGTC